>CAYGYC010000132.1:0-11362 GCA_964353755.1 uncultured archaeon
CACGTAATAATCGCCATCGAAGAGGTTCTTCAATTTCGTGAGAAATTCTAGTGGACCTAATTTATTAAACGAGATTTCATTGCTAATGACCTCATCTCGAAAAAGGACGGGAAGAGATTTATAACTATTATAAACATGAATTGGCCATTCCGATTCGGGAGGACAGGCGCTTCCAGGTGCCAGAATCCATTTGTAGCCCAGCTTTTCGACAATGCTGAGAACGCCTCGGGAGATAGCCAGTTCTGGGGGGAAGAAGCCTTTGGGTTTGGCATAGCTCGATCCTAAAACCTGCGTATTATACTCCTCATTGAGCGTAATTTGCCGGATAATTTCCGAGGTAGGAAGGAGGGGCAGAATGGGATGATACATTCCTGACCCGGTAAATTTCAGTTGTCCCTTACGGGCTAATTCTTTAATTTTATTGAGCGTATCAAGAAATTTGTATTGATAGAGAAATTCGGTCAAGGATCCATTTATATTCAAGGTAAATTTCGCATTAGGAAACTCTAGAAAGACATCACACACTTTTGAGTATGATTCCTCATTGATTTTCTGAATAATTTCATAATTTTGCCATGGAGGTTGATAAATATGCAGTAATAAAGCCCAATATATCATTTTTGAACCCATTTTACCTTTTTTGTAGGAGATTAACTCGTTTTTGAAATAAATTCTCTATGCGTTGGATGATCGAAGAATTTTGTATTTTCGTTACGATTTGATTAAGAAGAAGATTATTTTGAAGGTTTTGCATAAGTGTTAAAAGGGATTTAAAATTTTCCTCTGGAGAAACTGCGGGCGGTAAGGGGAGGAGATAATTTGCCATTAGATCACATAGATTAGTTTCTAGTTGAGTAGGGAAATAAATTTCGTAAATTACAGAATCAAGTAAGTAAAAATCGAAAAATTCGATAAGGGCGGGTTCATTTTTATAAAATTGATAGAGAAAGAGAAGAGAATTAACGAGATTACTTATTAACATTTGAATTTTTGGGGATACCTTTTTAATAGGTAAAGATTCAAGATATGTTTTGGAAATATTTACTGTTAAAGCGGATTTATTACTATAATTGAGGAGATAATAGGCATTCATTAATTTAGAATTCAAAATGGCGAGAATATATTTACTTAAAAATTCAGTATTATTGTAAATTAAAGGCTGTTTGAATATTATATTGTTGATAGAGGCAAATGTATAATATTGTGAGTTATCATAGGCTACTTGTAAAGGATAAATGCCGCCTCCAATTCTTTGCGTAAGCAATTTTTCAGGGGCTTCATGTACCCACTGAGGACGAGGTCGATGCAACTTATTAGGCGTCAGAGATGTGTCGATGGCATAAATTATGTATTGCCATGGTTTCCAATTTATTTTATAGCGCCCGATATTTTTCCCACGGAGCAGTTTTTTGGCTAACGGGTGTGCAGGGTCGTCTGTAAATAGATGATCACTTTCTCGGCATACAATTCCTTCAATAATCGCCTTCGCTAGAAAACCCAATGCAATCGTATCAAGTTTCATAACTTCAAAAGCCTGCTCAAACTCGGTATCGAGATGAATATTAAAAGCGAAAACTGGATTGTTATAGAATTGATTTTGGTTAATAAAGTGAGAATCAAATTGATAGTTAAGCAAATCAGTTACATTGCAATTAATTAAGGTTAAATTATTCATATGGCTTGTAGCTTTTTGGAGAAATAGTAAAATAGTAGAAGCAGTTACGTCTTTAAACATGTCTCCTTTCAAATCTACAATTTCTTGAATAAAAGTGTGCGTGAGGATAAATTGCCGAATAAAATCATTAGTAGTAGTGCGCAAGAGGGTATTCGGAATTATAAAACCCATATGATGATCTTGTTTCAGGAGTTCTATACTGCGGATGATGAAGAGGATAAAAGAATTGAGTTTTCCGGATTGCTTTGCTTTGCCTTTCGCCAGCGATTCAAAATTGCGTAAATATTTTGTCTTGTAAAATGAATCTTCAAAGGCTGAAAAATTCTTTCCTCGTATAAAAACATAGGGCGGATTACCGATAATAATATCAAACCCGCCATCCCGTATAATCTCGCCGAAATCGACTTTCCAATGGAGTGGCTGATGCTTTACGAAATCAGTTTGGAGGAATTTTTTCTGCTTTTTAGCAAAAACCTTTTGATCGAAAAGAAAATTTATTATTTGGTATATTTTGTCATATAGTTCTTGTAAAATTATCTTTAAGTTATCTGCAGATGCAGCGATGTTCTCTTTCTGTATTTGTTTTAACTGGAAAAAAGCCGTTAAAATATCATTCCAATCTTTTGATTGCAGCAATCGAATGGTAGATTGAATCTGTAATTTTACATTAGGCGAACTATTAAGTAAATTTTGAAATTTTAATTCGAGATCTCGAGTATATATACCATAGAATTCAATTGAAACGCCTAGATCTTCGTGAAGCCATCCGATCAAGCTATTTCCTACCCGAAGATTCCAATCCAAGCAAGATATTAATTGAGAATCGTAATTTGCAGTGGACTGCAACGAAAGCCAGTGAAGTAGTTGCGTTTTGGTATCCTTTATTGCATCCGGAAACAAATCCACGCCATAAATATTATTGAGAAGAATGTTCCGCTTAAGATTATAGTCGTTTACCGGCTTTTCTAGTCTTGTAAAGATAAATTTTTGAATTTGAAATAAAATTTCCGCCGCTTCAATTAAAAAGACGCCCGCACCACAAGCCGGATCTAAGATTTTCACCTTGGCAAGATGCTGGAGGAGTTTTTCTAGTTCTGGCTGGGGGATTTGTTCCAGATTTGGGTTCCCATTTGGACTTTCTTCCTTCAAATGATCAAATACATAAGACGAAATCGTTTGGAAGCAGATATAGGAGGTTATTTCTTTAGGGGTATAATAAATGCCTTTCTTCTTTCTAATTCCTTTATCAACCATCTGGGGAAGATACTGCCAGTCGGCATTCTTTGAAAACTTTAAGAGTTTAAGGAAATTTTGCTTGGCACGGATAATTTTTTGGGGCTCCATGCTTACCATTTCTTCTTTTCAAAAATATGAGCCATTGAATTGAATTTGGTAAGAAGATCATTTGGGTCCAGCTTAACTTCGCCCATGGTCAGTAAATATACCTGCCACTCTTTAAGTGTCACATTTAGGAAATTGAACCGCTTTGTATAACTCTTGATATTTAAAACGAGTTCTAAATTTCCTTGTACATTTTCTGCGAGTTTTGGGTTTGTATGGGATATATAATAGATGCTGTTATAAATCGTATTCAAACATACCTCTTCGATTTCTTTAGATTGATAATATTCATTAAGAATCATAAGATTTTCATCGAAAAGGACTGCTGCATCGATTTTAAGCAGTATCACCAGGGTCTCTAACAATTTTTTTATGGGTCGCAGAGTTGAAATTAACTCTTGGAATGTTTTAGAGAAAGCTTCAATAACGGTTTTCCTATCATAAATGGATGTGGCAAATATAGATATCTCATAGCCTGCCGAGGAGAATAAAGAACGAAGTTTTTCTATGTTTTGAATTGTCTCTGGATTATCTCGAATATTCGGGTCAACTTTATGGATACATACAACTAATTTTGGTTTCGTTTCTAATTTTTCAAATATCTCAAGGATATTAGTAAAATACAGAAGGGCCTCTTCATATCTTTCTTCATTTAAGACATCAATTATAAAGAATAGGGAATCGGTATTTTCAAAATTCTTGGTATTTTTTAAATAGTCTTTGCGAAATTTCTCTTGACCGCCCAAGTCCCACCAAACAATTGGAAAGCCAAAAATCTCTATCTGACCGCGTTCGATTCCTACAGTCGGTTTGATATTATTCATTTTTGTATATTTCTCTTGTAAAATATTAAGAATGGATGTCTTGCCCGCTTGGTCTAATCCAACAATCAAAATTTTTTGGGTCGCATTCAAAAACTAGCCTTCCCGCTATAATTATTTGTCATATAGTTTAGTAGCTATTAAAGATTATTTTATTTAGGTTTTATGAGTTTTTTGATTTTTTTGTAGAGTTGGATAACAGAAACTTTCCACCGTTCAAAATGCGGGCGATCGGGGTAGGCTTTGTAGAGAACTTTCATCTTATTTATTTGATTATTGATGAACCACAGATTGAGTAGCAATTCTGGCATGGTTACGCCGCGGATAGCGCGCCCTAGGATATCTAATGGACTCGGCGATACCTCTCTGCCACTGGCAATATCCATAATATCCTGATTGGAAAGAAGTCCATGCCGAAGTCCGAAATTAAGTTGAGCATCGGTGAATCGTTGGAGGGCAATCCGTAATAAATCGAGAGAGGCAAAATCGCCCCCTTGATCACGCGCGTAGCGTTTGTTGTAGTCCCAGAGTCCATCAATAGACCAATCCCCTCGCTCGCAAGCAGCCGCAGCGGTTTCAGCCGCATAAATTCCGGCACGCATTGATGCCCCGATTCCACCTCCGTGCAAGGGGTTCACTTGGCACGCCGCATCGCCGACAAACATGATCCCGCTCTCAACTAAAGACCACAAGGGACGGCGAACAGGAACGACGCCACCGCCTTGATGGATAATTTCAATCGGTTCGTGCGCCATGGGGAGGACTTCACGCTGGTAATACTCTTTGACCTTATAATTAGGATCGGCATAAACGCCCACTCCTAAGTTCACTCGATTTTCGGATTCGGGGAAAAACCAGAGATAGCCTCCAGGGGCCCGTTGTTGTGAGAGGAAAATATGAATGCAATGGGGATCATAATCCATCCCGCCTACTTGGAGGATTTCCCGATAGCAGATAATATAATCCCCTTTATCAATTTCATTTTCAATATAGGGACTAGTCATTGCCTTACGAAGGGGAGAATGAAAGCCACTGGCATCTATTACTATTTTCGCTTCAAGTTCTTGCGTACTTCCAGTCCGCATGTCTTTAAGTTCTACCCCAACGACAGTATTATGGGAAAAAAGTGGTTTTTGAACCATAACCTCATCTTGGAATTCTAATCCTGTATCTAATGCCTCTTTCAGCAACCGCTGCCCAAATTTCAACCGATTTATAATATACCCTTCCCCTCCCTTTTCCGATAAAGATTTACAAACGGACTGATCTGGAGAATAAAGGTTGGAAGCTTTGATGACATTTTCTAATTCTTCACCTTTCGGGAGGGAAATTTTCAAAGCGTCAAAATCACGTTTTTCCACGGCATCGCCACAAACCTTATCTCCTACCAATTCTGCCTTTTTCCTTTCCAGTAGATAAACTTTCAAACCTAGTTTTGCGGCGGTTTTAGCGGCTAAAGAACCACCAGTCCCTGCACCAACTACAAGAATATCATATTTCATTTTTTCATCACGAAAAACGTTTAATTCGATTTTAAATCTATTAAATAAAATTAAAAGTCTGCGCTATTCTATAACTTCACAGACTTTTGCGAGGTTGATTGCTGCTTCTTTCGTAAGCCCATTTTCTCCTAAGATAGTATAACGTGATGTCCCTCTAATTTTATGGGCCTGCAGTAAAGCTTGGATAATTTCTTCGTCAGAAACTCCCAATTGCTTCGCATTTATGGGTGCTCTGAGGAGTTTCAATGTATTTCGGATATCTTCCCAATCCAGACCGTGGAGATAGGCCATCATGATAGTTCCAACGCCTACCTGTTCCCCATGAAGCGCAGGCGTCTTAGCAATTAGATCTAAGGCGTGAGAAAAAGCGTGTTCACCGCCACTAGCAGGACGACTGGTACCAGCGATACTGATAGCAATCCCACTACTGATTAGGGCTTCTAATACAATTCTATAACTCTCTTCGAGACCTTTGGCAATAGCGCGGGCATTTTTTATGATGAATTCTGCGCACATTTTTGATAAGGTATTCGCGAACTCGCCATAATACTCGCTTTTGAGTTTATGTGCCAACTCCCAATCAGCAGTTGCAGTTATTTTGGCTATGACATCTGCAGATCCACTTGCTAAATAACGATAGGGCGACTTTTTGATGATCCCCGTATCAGCGATCACGGCAAGGGGTGATTGCACCATCACCGAATAAGAAGTGTTAAGCCCTTTAATTGAGGCGCGGGGTGAGGCAATTCCATCATGCGAAGGAATCGTTGGAACACTAATATAAGGGAGATTTTTGTGACTATCAGGTTCTAAGCAAGCTAATTTCGTGACATCAATCACTTTTCCGCCCCCAACTCCGATCAGAATGGTGGGAGATAACTTTTTCACTCGCTCTTTTACGAGTTTAACCGTATCCATATCTGCAGTTTCAATAGTGATATCATCGACTAACTTAAATCCATTTTGTTGTAATGATTCCACGACGGTTTGCCCTGCAATTTGATACGTAGTGGCATCGGTTACAACCAATGCCCGTTCAAAGAATCCGTACTTCTGACAGAAGTCGCCAACTTTTGTCAGCACATCATGTCCGATAACAATTTCCCGGGGCAACTCAATGCGATGAAAAGAATCCTCCACTTAACACACCTAGAAGACTGAGATAAAGATTAGATAAAGTAAGGGAGTGGTTATTAAGGGAACTGTTAAGTTATCATACCCGGATGGACTGAAAAGCTCGATTATAGTGCCAATCCCTGCTGCGCATAGCGAGAGAAGAAGAATTACATCCCAAGTTAACAATACAAAAGATGCTCCATAGGTAATTTCGACGGCTACAATACCATTGAACCACATCGCAAAAATAGCACCGCCAAATCCAGCACCAAAGACAGTCAGCGAACCGATTATGGAACGTTTCGCCCCTTTAACCACAGTATAGGTTCGCTTTGCATATTTTTTCCCCACAATTGGGGCTAATCCATCGCCGAGATACATAATGGTAAGGGGTGCTGCGGCAAGCCAGTACAACTGTTCGAACCCGGGTATAACTAATCCAGTTAGTGTGAAAATGAGAGTCAGAGTTAAGATAGAAACGGCATAATAGAAAGGACCCCAGAGCTTTTGGCCTTCCTCTTCTCGTTCCATTGTCCCGAACATTTCACGCAGCGCTTTAACGGGACTTGAAGGACCCGCTAAAAAGAGGACAATGACAAATATGAGGGCAACGAAATTCGCTACCCAGGGATGATCGAAGAATAACACTGTATATACGGAAAAGCCCGCAAAAATATGGATTATTTTGCGAGTAAATTCCGAAGATTTTTTAAATTGTTTCTTAAGAAATAATCCTATAACTAGAACGGTAAAAACATAGAGAAAAGCAATTCCGAACACTAACAAATCATTCATAATATCACCCAACTAAGAAAAGATTATATATACCCCCATTGCAATCAGACCACCAATCATCGCAGACGTAAAATTCACCATATTATTTTCAAAAAAGGCGATTCCACGTTGATGAATTGATTTTTCACCACAATGCTTCGCTTTTTCTGTAATTTTTTTGCATTTATTACATAGGAAAATTCCCTGAATAGTCGCCCCAAATATGCTATCTATTAAACAGCCTATCATTCCAGCAGTTACGGCTGCTATTAACAATTGATACGTAAAGGGTACTAATGCATTAGTAAAAGGATTTCTCATAAGCCCTAACCCGGCAAGTAACCAGGCGAGCCCACCAATGAGGACTGCCCCTATTAAGGCGCCTAGTTCCCCGAGAATGGTAATTCCTCCAGAAGTTCCGGGGGGGACTTTCTGTCTCAGATGGGTTACGAGGCGCGGCGGTGTTTTGGATAATAAGCCAACCTCGGTGGCAATAGTATCTGCACACATTGTTGTGACCCCACCAATAAATCCAAATAGAAAAATGTCTCCATTCAGGGATAGCAATACCATCAATCCTTCAAGTGCTGCACAAATGGTTGGAAACCCTCCATTCGCCATCACATTCGGCCATGGGCGCGCCCCACCCTTTTCTTGGGCTAATCCCTCTCTTATCTTTCGTTGATATTTATATTTAGTGAATGCGCCGGCTGATAAATGAAACGTAAGAATGAGAATAAACCAAGACCATCCTCCAAAAATCCACACGGTTAGACCAACTATAGCGCCTGCTATTACTCCTGAAGTAGAAACAATTTTTATTTTATAGGATAAAATACCAAATAAACCCACAATCAGACAGCCTAAGGTAATATTTAACCAAAGTTCCATTTTTTCACTTTCTACCAAGTCTAGGGTTGATTCATTACTTCCCACAAATCAACAGTACAATTTATTTCATTTTTAAAATAAAATTGAGAATTAATTATATTATTGGTTTTTGGATAGAAAGATGACCTCTGAAGGATTTAAAAATTTGGTGTTTCTATTTTATGGGTGTGAAGGTTTTCTACAAATGAAAGTTTTCATTTCGATATAATATATTAAGAAGAATAAACTAACTTGCTTTTGGAGGCGTAGCACTCTCTATTTATTTCATCTTATTTTAATTTTCAGGATACTTGAATTAAAGAAGGGAGAGGAGATAATATTAGAATTGGAGGAATAATGAAGTTAAATCAGAAGATCTAACCATAAATATCCAAAAACTCAGTAGGAAACCAAGAGCAATTATAATTATTAAATAACTAATTGAAAGATTATTAGGGTCTCTGCGTTTTCTTTTCAGTAGGCTATTAGTCATATTTTATCCTCAGCACTATTGTTAATAATGTTTAATAACAATTCAAATATAAAAGCAGATGGTGCATTCTTCGGCAGTGAGGCGGTTTAGGATGGTGCATTCTTCGGTTGACTAATCACAGATTTTCTTCGGGATGTTCCTTTTGACGTAATGCCAGATCATGAATCCATTTAAATTCAGTACTGCCTTTTGTAGAAGAAATCACTTCGTCAAATAATTCGGTTGCTTCTTTTTCGTGACCAAGTCTGCGGTGAATTTCGCCCATGAGATATTGTATTACAAATATTTGCTTAGCAGGGATTAGGGCTTTTTCAAACGCTTTATGAAAATAACTCAGAACGATTTTTCCAATTTTTGCTGCTTGATCTGGCTTGCTTGCCCACCAAAACGCTTCAATCCAGTTGTTAGCCAAATTGAATTCGTCAAGTGAAATTAGTCTAAAATCATTCATTTTCTCCATACAAATAAATGCTCGTTCCAATTTCTTTTCAAGCGAGTAATCCAGTAAGGGACCTAACGTAAGTATTTCCTCTTGAAAGACGCGATTAGTAACTTTTGAATGGTAGACGGATTCACTCGCACAAAAGCCACAATGAGGGCACAGGTGGTAAAAGAATTCTACGGGATTCCAGCCCCAGTAATTAGGTCTGAAATCGGAACGTTTTGAGGCATATCCACAACTGCCCACGGAACTACTGGTAAAACTGCTTTCACATATCGGGCAGATTAATGTAATAGGAAACAAGGTTGTCATAATTGAGAAGTTCAGATGGTGAAATTTAAACATTCATAACTATGGACTATAAGTACTAAACAAATTTATAAAACCCCTAAAAGTAATAATAAATCACATTTTGTAATCAATCGAATTACCTGAGGCAACGCCATTTACACAATCTTTCCCTGTAGAGTTTATCCACTATGGCGCACCTATTATGCAAGCTATTGGGGTGCTACTCATGGGAAGCGGCTTTGCTATTATTTATAAAAATGTATAATTTTTTTAATTTTGATAATTTCTTCTTTTTTTTAAGGATTCTCGCGCTTTTACTCCAATCTTATTGATTATTGGAAATTTTTAATTAGGTTTGCCTTTTTTGGCTTTTAATGGCATGAATAATTTCTGTTAATTCAGCCCCTTTGTCTTTGGGCACAACTTTTTCAAGATAGGTTCCCTGAACAATTAGTTTGGCACCTGCTTTCACGATCTCAACTGCTTGCTCTTTGGTAGTGATGCCACCGCCAACAATTACGGGAATATCCACAAATGTGGTCACAATTTTAACCATCTCGGGAGGAACGGTTTCCGAGGCCCCGGATCCTGCTTCTAAATAGACCAATTTAAACCCAATATATTGAGCAGCGAGCGCATAGGCGGCAGCAATTTTTGGCTTGTTTCGAGGGATCATATGCGCCTCTCCTATGAACCCGGCTGTCGCGCCCGGTTCTACTATGATATAGGCTAGAGAAATAGGTTCTAAGTTCCAGAGTTTTAAAGTGGGGGCTCCTATAACATGAGACCGAATAACCCAGTACAGATTATCACTATTAATCAAGCTCATGAAGAAAGTAGCATCGGCATTCTTAGTAAAGGCATTAATATTCCCTGGAAAAATGATGACGGGGCGATCGCTTGCTTCTTTTATCCCGGCTACAACTTTTTCGATACTGATTTGATCAGCGATCGTCGAACCCCCCACCATAAAAGCATCGGTTCCGGCATCATGTGCATATTTAACAATTCGCTTAATACCATTCAGTGTTTGGAATGTTAAATCGGGATCAATCAAACTCATATGCACAATTTCTGTTTTGATTTTTTCTTGGAGATATTCCCAAACACGATTCTTATACATTTTTTAGCGCTCCTGTTGAATATTTTTTAATTTGCAAAAAAATAACTTGATTTTAGGGGATAATAAAGTTATTTTTTTATGCAAAAAAAATAGTTTAATTATTGCGTAGCAGAAAAAAATAGGAAGTTTCAAATGAATTATTCAGCCATAATAGTTACCTTCAATAAAAGGGATGAGTTGAAAATAGCAATTGATTCTGTTTTAAAGCAAACAATAAGGCCAGATGAGTTTATAGTAATAGATAATAATTCAGTGGATGGAACCATTGAATTTCTCTTAAAATATAAACAGAAATATCCTTTTTTGAAAATATATCGAAGTAAAGTAAATCTTGGGCTATGTAAAGCCATTAATTTGGGAGTAAATTTGGCAAAAAATCCAGTAATTCTCAATTTAGATCATGATTCGGCATTGATAAATGCCAATTGGGTCGAATTGGCATTTCAGAGACTGCAAAGTAATCGAGTAGCGTTAGTTTGGGGGACTTCAAATAAAGGCAATGTTCCGAACTTTAAATACGCAATGTTTATTGGCTCCGCGATTCTTTTCAAAAAGGATATTTGGAATCAAGTCGGAGGGTTCCCGGAAGATTTTTTTATTTATGACAATGAAGCAGATCTCACGATTCGGTATTACAATGCCGGGTATTACCCGTATTTTTATGAAAAAATAGATGTACGACATCAGTGGGATTTTAGGGACAATAAAAAAGGAAAATTTTATTTATATTATGATACATGTAACCGCTTATCCATATATTGGAAATATTATCCTCCGTATATTGCCTTATTCCTTTCATTACTTCACTTTGTACAGGTTTATACAAAATATATGCGATCAGTTGAGTATTATCCTGAGCCACTTCGGGGATTGAAGCAATTTCTTAATACGGTTTATTTGAATGTTTATAAAAA
>CAYGYC010000133.1:0-11332 GCA_964353755.1 uncultured archaeon
GTATGAGGACGCAAAACAATTAGCGCAATGTTTTCTTTACGAGACCAATCAAATTTATGCAGCGCGTGGAGCCCAAGTGCCTTTTACATCTATCTCTTGCCTGCCTACTATCCCCGAGAAACTTATGACGGTGCCAGCAGTCAGCTTTGGAGGCAAGTATGATGGCGTCTATGGGGACTACGTGGATGAATGCAACATGTTTTTCCGGGCCATAAGTGAAGTGTATTGTCAAGGCGATGGTACCGGGAAGCTCTTTAATTTCCCAAAGCACGAAATTAAACTGAAGCGAGAATGGCTTACTAAATTTGAAGACGAATACCTCCTCATCAGTAAAGAAGCTGCGAAATTTGGACTCCCCTATTACTTGAACATGGTAGCAGATTGGTTGCCGGACGAGGTTCATTCGCAATGTCTCCCCTATTCAGAGTCTATAATTGCGCGAATTAACGGTGAGACCGCCCTTGTTCCGATTGGGAAACTGGTTTCAGAAGAATTGATGGGGGTCGAACAAGAGATTTCCGAAACTCAGAAACCTTTATGGGTTGAACCCAACAGAAAGATCGAGGTTTTATCAATTGATCCAGTAACAAAAAGAATAAACTTCCAACCCGTTACTGGACTATTATACAATCCCCTAAAATCGCAAATAATTACTTTTAAAACCGATGGTGGACTGGAAATTTCAACCAATGAAAATCATCCTATGATTGTTCTAGATCCAATCCAGCAAAAGTTGGTTACGAAAAAAGCTAAAGATGTTTCTACAGGTGAATTCATCCTTCAAATGACGAAATGGGAAACTCCTCAAATACGCTCAGATTATCCTAAAGAAATCGATTTAATTGATATTCTTATTAAAAAAGGAACAATTGAAGGAATTACCGTATATGGAGTTAATGAGAATATTCTAAAGGATGAACTACAGACGGACCTTGCAGTACGATTAAATGTTCCTGTAGATCGAATTGGGTGGTGGAGAAGATCTAATAGTATCTCCTTGGAAGCATACCTCCAATTAGAGCGTAATTCGACCCCTAGGACCAATCTAAAATTGGTTCCTAAAAGAGGAAAAGGGTTCATAAACGCCAAAATACCTTGTGATAAAAATCTGATGACCTACCTCGGGTATTATTTAGCGGAAGGGTCCCTTCATAAAAATAGAGGTATCAGATTATCATTCAATCCCGAAGAAAAGGAAAAAATAGACGAAGTGGAGGACCTCGTTAAAAAAGTGTTCGGCCTTTATATTAAGAAAGATATACAGATAGATCCCATTAAAAATTATAACCATTGTAATATCTCAATCAACTCGCAATTACTTCTTCAATTGACTGAATACTGGGATCTCGGCTCTGATGCTCGATCTAAACAACTTCCAAATTTCATCTATAACTTACCAAACGAATTAACCGGATGTCTAATCAGGGCTCTATTCCTCGGAGATGGCTATTTCCGTACAACCAAAGATTCGGTGGAAGTATCCCTCCACGTTGCCAGTGAAAAATTGGTACAGGGCGTTCATTATCTCTTATTGAAGCATGGAATTAATTCCACCATACGCAGAAAAGAGAATTCAATAAACCTTTCTATAGAACGGGATAAATCAATGGAATTATTTATGGAGCTGATTCCTGAGTGGAGAGACACATATCGCCAAAAAATCTCGGAAAAAAAACGATCTCTCTCACCAATCTCGCGGCGATTTCCCGCCATATTGATAAATAAACAGGAACTCAAAAATAAAATTGATAGAGGGATCGTTTCCCAGTCACAAAAAGAAAATCGAACAATAGGAGAGAAATTTGTTCGTAATATCCCTGAAAATGCACGAACTAAGTTACTTGCAATCTTAATGGAGTCTGAATTCTTCAATTTAGTTAAAATAAAAAAAATAGAAAGAAAAACAGCATCAACTTATTTCTATGATCTCGAAGTAGGGCTACTTGGTACCAAAGGGAATTTTGTGCACGGTGATGGATTAGTCACTCACAATTGCTGTCGCATCATTCTTACTCCCGAGGGCATCCGGAAAGTCTGCAAAGATCCCGATTTATTCGATTGGGAAAAATCGTATATGAATCTAGGTAGCCTTCAAAGTGTAAGCTTGAACCTACCACGGTATGCCTATCAAGCGCAGGGAAATGATGATCGCCTTTTTGAAATTATAGACCATAATCTGGAACTCTGTCGGCAGATTCTAATGATTAAAAAACAGGTTCTTGAGAAAGCGATGAAAAACAATTTGATTCCCATCTGTGCGAGCAAGCTTAACGATGTGCCTCTTCTTGATTTCCGAAAACAATCACTTTCTATCGGGTTTGTCGGCTTGAATGAGTGCGTTCTTTCACATGTTGGAAGCCAATTACATGAAAGTCCTGGAGCTTACGAATTCGGAAAGACAGTTCTCCGCCATCTCTATAAAAAATGTGAAGAATTCACGACAGCAAATATGATTAAATTCTCACTCTGGGAACAACCAGCTGAGAGCACTGCAGAGCGTTTTGCGAAACTGGATTTAATCCATTATCCAAATGAGGCTATTCCCCTCGGTGAGCGCCCTAATTCAGTATATTACACCAATTCCGACCACATAAACTATGCTGCTAATATTCCATTGTTCGAACGCATCGAAAAACAGGCTGAATTTCACCCGATCGTCCAAGGGGGTGTCATTACCCATATTTGGATGGGCGAGGCCTATCCCGATCCTGAGGGACTCTGGAAATTTACCAAAGCCATAACCAAAACCCCAACCGCATATTTTACCTTTACCAAAGATTTTACCCAATGCCTCAAATGTTTGAAATTCATCAATGGGATTTATAATACTTGTCCGCACTGTGGTGCCTCGAATGATTATATCGAATGGTGGTCCCGCGTTACCGGGTACTATTCCCGAGTCAAACGCTTCAATCAAGGCAAATTCCAAGAATGGCATGACCGCAAACGCTATGATGTCGCGGTCTCCACCATTTCTTAATTTTTTTAATAATTCCTCTTTTTTTTAGAAAGAAATAATTAATTTACTTAAATTTATGATTTTGGGCAACACCAATTATTCCTCTTCAATGATCCATACCATTTCCTGACTAAAGGAATTTAAGGATTGATAATTAAAATCACCATAAACTTGCCATTTTTTAAAGCCGGCTAATCTGAGTAGCAGTTCAAATTCTCTTTTATAAATAATGGCAATTCTATCAGTGGTATCCATTATAACTTGGGTATTATTAGTTAGTTTGCTCATAAATTCCACTATTTGATTTGGTACATCAATGAAATATGATTTCGTTGTGAATGTATGAGGCTCCCCATTTATAACTAGTTTCGTTTCTATTTCTTTATCAAATACATTTATCATAATCTCCGGATTTGGAAAGAAGAAATTGAGGATTAATTTCCCCCCATCGATTAAATGGTCTTGGATCGAGTGGAGGGTTTGCAGTTGATCCTCGATAGTTAAATTGTGGAGGAAGGATCGTCCTGGAATGAGTATGAGTGCATATTTATCCTTCAATTTGAAGTCTTTCATATCCGCTATCATCACTCTCGGTTCCAAACCTTGTTTTAATGCCTTATTTTTTAGGGTTGTTAGCATTTTTTTAGAAATATCAATACCAAATATATCTATATCTTCCTTCAATAATTCTAAATAAATCCTTCCCGTCCCACAACCGATTTCTAGAACCTTACCTTTAGCTTTTCTAGCCTCATTTTTGTAAAAATCTAAATCCATAAACCGATCTTTAAAGATCACATCATAATATTCAGCCCAATTGTCAAAATCATCTAATGCCATATTATTTCATCTGGTTTCATTAATTTATATTATTAAAAAATCATCTTCACAAATTTTCCTTTTTATTTAGTCTAAAAAATAATCAATTTATAAATAAAGGATATTCGATTAATAGTGAACAATTATGGAAACTGATGAAGATATCATCCAAGAATTAGAACGCATTGTGGGGAAACAGATTCCCCGCATGAAGGAACTTAATTATGAGAAAGTCGGTTACGTTCTAGATGAAAAGGAAAGAGTTATTTCTCTTCATTTAAAGTCCTGTAAACTGTCTAAGGTTCCAGAAATCCTGCTCCAGCTCAAATCGCTCCAATCCCTAAATTTAAGTTATAATCAGATCACGGCGCTGCCAGAGACCTTTAGTAATTTAAAATCACTTCAAAGACTAAATTTGGAAGAGAATCAGTTAAAGGTTCTCCCGGAATCATTCAGCAAGTTGGATTTGCTTCATACAATGGATTTAGCATGGAATCAGCTAACAATCCCCAAGTCATTTCGTGATCTGAAATCGCTCCTAATCCTAGATTTGGCTGGTAATCACTTAAAGACTCTCCCAGACTTCATCGGCGATCTAATATCGCTCCAAAAATTATATTTGTATAATAATGAGCTCACGACACTCCCAGAGTCCTTTGGGCAGTTGAATTCGCTCCAAATATTAAATTTAGGGGGCAATCAGTTAACAACTCTCCCGGAGTCCTTCGGTGATCTTAAATCGCTCCAACATCTCAGTCTACAAGTTAATCAGTTAACAACTCTCCCGGAGTCCTTCGGTAACTTAACCACGCTCCAATCCCTGCTTTTAAGTATTAATCAATTAACGGCGCTCCCGGAGTCCTTCGGTAATTACCAATTGCTCGACCATCTGGATTTGAATTATAATCAATTAAAAACTCTTCCTAACTCATTTTATCGTTTACACTCCCTCGAAGTACTATGGTTGAGCCATAATCAGTTAAAAACGCTCTCAGAATCTTTGAGCAATCTTAGCTTGCTCCAAGAGCTATACATGAATAATAATCAATTAACTTCACTCCCGGAAGCTCTACTATCCTTATCAAATCTAAAAGAAATCGATTTAGTGAAAAATCCACTAAATAAAGATGTTTGCGGACTTTTAGTAAAATTACAGGAAAAAGGAATAAAAATACATAAATAAACCCGTTCTAATTTCTCCATCTTGATATAGAATTTGAATTATTTATTTTTATTCGAGGCACCAAGAACGTTCAGCCATTTTTTGTAATTATTCGCATTTTTTCTAATCAATTACCAGAAAATCACCGCATCGAAGGATGCGCTCGGGGGGAACATAATATTGTAAGTAGGCATCTACCAACTCAACGGCACCTGCCCGGTCGCACCGGCTGAGGCGCTCATCTTCTTCGCTCTGCCCCGCGATGTAATAAAAATAATGATATTGATAGTAGTATAATCGGAAACAGAGGGGACAGCGCTTGATGCAATTATGAGCGTTCAAGAGAGTAATCGCATTCTCTAATTCGGATTTATGGGGGATTGCTTCGTCATTGGCAAGATCTGCCGAAATGGCATCGGGGAACTTTTTGCAAACCTCACAGGAAGACGGATCTCGAGTGGGTTGTTTGATGATTTCATCAAGGAGTTGGATGTATTTCTCTCTGCTGAACGGATAAATTTCTTTGCTTTGTATACGTGCTTGCAATGATTGGACTGCTTTCTCATATTGAAGGGGGTTTTCTGGGTGCGAAAGCAATGCGAGAATGGGATCCTGTTTAGGGGTAAAATAGCGCAGATTAAAATGGTCATTTAACCTGTCGTAGGCGCATTTACGCACCTCAACTGCTGTATCTTTCAGAGATTCAAATAAGGTATTTAGAACCAGTTCATTCAACTCTTTTAGGTTGATCCGACCTTCTAAGATGTGACGTAAGATGTATAAGGCCTTAATTTTGATGGAGGTTTCCACAGAGGACTTCAGAAGCGCCATAACATAATGGGATTCGGGGGCATTGCAATCAAGCGCAAGGATCGTTTCCGCCATAAGGATTTTATTGTTCATATCGGGCTCGTGAGGAAACAAGTCTCTCAATAGCAGGAGACCTTTCTGGGATTGCAATTCTCTCAGTCCATACAGCCAGCGTTCATCGATTTTCTGGCGCAGCGCCTGGAGTAAGAGGGCTTCGGCAACTTGCTTCTCTTCGGGGGTTAAATAAGAAATCACCCAGGGATCGATATAACAAAAAATAGTCTCGTCTGGGGCAGGAGCGATGGGGCGGAAAAACTCATACTCGAATTGGGAAAAATACCTCGATTTTTTATTCAATCCCGTCCCGCCCTAGATGGTATTTGGGTTGCAGTGATTTCCGCAATCGTAATACTCGGCATCGTGGACACAAATCTCGCCACCGCATTTGGCACATTTATAGAGCTGTTGCTGTTCTTCGACCCATTTCAGAACCCCGATCTCCCGCATTCGCTCCAGGTTTTTAATTAGACTCACGCTATATTTTCGCCGGTAGCGGGTATCTAACCGTTTCAGATTAGCACACGGGAAGCGTCCGCATTCAAAACAAAATTTCACATCATTTTTCCGTAACGGAACACAATCATTCTTGACAAATGCGCAATTCTTGTTCTGAACCCAACATCCTTTGCAGCCTTTTTTATAGCCCCGTTGCTCTAATAACCCCTTCTTAGCTAGGAGGTAAGGTCTGCAGGCTCCGCAATAGAGCCCACACCGAGAGGCTAATTCTTTGGACTCTAACTTCTCATTCAGATAGGTGGGGTCTTGACTTTTTTGCACCATTTTAACCAACTTAATAGATAGAGTATTTGCAGCAATTAAAAAATTTGGACATTCATCCCCTTATATAAATCTATTTTCTGTTCGGAAGGCGCTTTGTCCTCCGCAACTTAATAAAGGTTGCGAATATCCCCATCTCCCCTCGAAACGACGCGGTTTAAAAAGCCCAGCTTGTCTTCATACAGTTATGCCTCCCTTCCTCTCTATCTCCGAAGCAGCCCACTACCTCGGCGTCTGTCCGAAAACGTTGCGACGCTGGGATACCGCCAATTTGGTGAAACCCGCCTTCCGTACTCTCGGCGCACATCGGCGCTATGACTTGGCGGTCCTTAAACTGATTTGCGCCCCAGTTTCGCCTCTCTCTCCAACGCCCCCCTTTCCCCCACCCCCCCTCCGTGCAATTACCTATGCACGCGTTTCCTCCTCCCTCCAGAAGCACCGGGGCGACCTCCAGCGGCAGACCGAAGAACTCCAGCAGTATTGCCTACACAATCACCTACAAATCGTGCAAACCATTCAGGACGTCGGGAGTGGCGTCAATGATGCCCGGCAAGGATTGCAGCACTTGATCCGATCTGTGAGCCGGGGGCATTGCGACTTGGTCGTAATCGCCTACCCTGACCGGCTTGCTCGCTTTGGCATTAACGTCCTGCGGGCGTGCTTCGCAGAGTGGGG
Organism: uncultured archaeon; assembly: GCA_964353755.1. Taxonomy (GTDB): domain Archaea; phylum Asgardarchaeota; class Lokiarchaeia; order Helarchaeales; family HEL-GB-A; genus CAYGYC01. The sequence continues at coordinate 7,263 of CAYGYC010000133.1, forward strand.
AACCACCCTTCAGGTCGTCCATGCACATCCACTCGGCGCGGCTCCCGAAAGTGCCCTCATCACGGATATTACGGCGATCCTTTATTCCTATATGGGCAAATTATACCGATTACGCCGGCATAGCGGGATGATCCTTGAATAATCAAGAGATCTTTTTGCCTTTAGCCCCCCATCTCAGGAATTTGCCTACGAACGAGGGTGAATAGGTTTAAAGTGATCCCTCAACTCCAGAAGCGTAAAGTGGGATCATTGCCCTTATCCACGAATCTTTCGGTTCCGCGGAACTCTAAAGTCGTTTCCTTTGGGGGAGACACCAGAGGCGAATTCTCGTGGCGAAAACCCTGCCAGTCTAGGTGCTGCATGCACGAATGGCAGGGATTGAGGAAAAGTGCTTGACAATTTAAACTGTTTTAATGGACCTCTTTGTTCCATTAAAAGACGGATTAGTCCCTACTACCTTTATAAAAGGTATTCAAGAAAAGAGTAGTAATGCCAGATCACAAACCTGATCAGGGGATCAAAAAAACCCTGGAAAAGATCCTCCAGGACCTCGAAAAAGAGGGCAAGGAGCGCCAACAGATCGATGATCTCTGTCGAACTCTAGCCGATGCCCAAAAGGATCTTTCCCCGGAGGAGAAGAACCTGGTTCAGAGCAGTTGTAATCGGGAAGGGCTCGCCTACCGTGACGCTGCCCAAGACCACTGCGAAACAGCGCACCAGTCGAACCGGCTCTTCAAGGGTATTCGCCGAGACCGGTGTGAACGCCGGCAGATGAACGACCTGCGTCCCCACCTCCAAATTTTCACCGCACAGCAAGCGGAGGAGCTCCGCACGCAACGCCCCGTGCAACCAGCGCCAGAGGAGATTCAACGCAAAAAAGAGTTAATCATTTTTGCGTTACAAGGGCTTTCTCCGGCGAAAATACGCGAACTCGGGCTGCCTGTCCCTCCGGACATCTTAGAAGAACTAGAGGCTGACTTGGCTGTTCCGCCGAAGAGCAGTTCCGCTGAGGTTCCACCCCGCCCTCAAGTTGAAGCCCGATCTGCACCGGCGGAATTGAGCACCCCCAAGGAGCCCCTTGAAGGGACCCCACCAAGAGCCCTTCCGCTAGGAACGGAGCCCAGCAGTCCCGATAGGGCTTCGAAAGGGGAGGTGCTGGCAGAGGAATCACACCCTTCCCCATCGGGAGAATTCCTGACCCCTGCCCCTAGGAAGGAGCAGACTTTCCGAGAGCAAGGGAATGTGGGGCTGGCAACGAAAGTCGTATCGGATGCAACGGGGTTTCATCTCTTAGCGTTTCCCACGAGGCGCCCTGGGGATGTGGTTTGCAATCGGTCCACTTCCTTGGTCATCCCCGACGAAGTGAAGCTTCAGTTTCAGGAGGCGTTTGGGGCGAAAACCGCCCTCTATTATCAAGCCATAGGGATCTATGAGCGAGTCTTTGCCGAAGGGGTGAAAAGGTCCTGTAAGAAAGTGCAAGGGAACCTGAATTGCGAGACGGTAACCGCTCCCGCGTTCCATCGGTTCTTGTATGATCCGGACCGGGCGAACTGGAAGCAGTATACGATCTTACGTCCCGCTAAAGCCCCCGGAGCTGACTATAAACTGTGGGATTCGGTCTATTATACGTTATTTAATACAATCAAGGGGATGGAGCCTTTACTCGAGAAACTGACCCGCTTTACCGATCTCTTAGGTGAATTTCGGAATCAGTATGCGGTCGGCTCCTACCTCCTCACCGGGCACCTCCCCTATTCATTCAAGCGGCAAGTGGCAGAAGCGTGGGGGGTGACGCCAAAATGGGTCCGCAACACCACGTTCGGATGGCGCCGGAAATTGGATTCGCAAAGCACCTTTCAAACCCAGTTTCCGGCATTTCAAATCAATCAAGTGGTAACCCAGACGCAAACCCTGAAAGACGAGTTGCTGAACTTACTTAAAGGCAGCGGGTTCAGTCTGACAAAGGCCATGCTTGGAGCCTTGAATTTGCTCCAGAAATATCATCTCCTCCACTTACTCTTCTGGGCGCAGGAATTCCCCCGGGTCCCGTATCTGATTAACCAGGAGGCTTGGAAGGAGGCAGAACAACTACGGCGCTTCTTCAACTCGCACCTCCTTGCCGCCCAGCGAAAGGCGCTGCTTACCACCGCGTATCCGACCCCATTAGCACTTAGCGAGGCGGAATTCCAGGCGAGTGCCGCCGCTATCATTCAAGAGGTGGATAATACCCTAACCAAGTTACAGCAGGAGCTGGTCACGACCCAGGCCTCCCTGGCACAGCTGACCAGTTCCTCTGCAGAAAGAGATAATTTAGAAAGTGAGGTGAACCGACAAGAATCCAGATATAAAGCGTTAAAACGGTTTCAGAATATTTGTAAGTTACTCAATGATGCAAAATTGAGAACCCAATTCGGCTATCTATTCCAATTCCTGCTTCCTGCAAGCCGGCAGTTAAGAGCCCTTGCCAGCGCCGTTGCGTCCTTCCTGCCCCCGTGGGGCGGAAAGCCGCGAAAGGTGTTGGGACCGCTGGGCGCTATCCTATCGCGAGCGTGCCTGCTCAAATTCACCGGTGGGCCCGCCAATGTGGTCGCGATGTTGCAGCCGCTAATGACAGCTCAAGTACTCCTGACTGCACCGTTCTGCGGGAAGAACCGACGCAAACAAATGCAACCGTTGGAATTGCCCTCTGCATTTGCGGAACAACCATTTCCCCCACTCTACGTCCAAGAACCGACGATCCTCCGCGAGCAATTAGACCTGGACAAAGCGCCAAAAGATCGCCGCTCCCCCAAACAGATTGTGAGAGGCATCCGCCCTGGACTGATCTTCCGCCTCCCAGCAAGCCAAACTAAGGAGGCATGGAATGTTATCAAGACTGCAGAGAAAGGAGCACCACAAAAGGGCGGAAAACGGGCGGTGGTGCCTCCAGAACTCGCCGAAAACGAGGGATTTGCCCAGATTTTCACAAAGGCATTGCCCATGAAAGCCCGGTTCACTAAAGACATGGTCTATTTTCTCCAGCGCGGAGCTCGCCTCAGTCCGCCCCGGGTTCTCCCGCCGCGCGGTCCCAACCACAAAATGGTGGTAAACCTGCTCTTTCATGGGGAGGGCTCGCTATTCCAGAAAAACCCCCAGTTTTATGATATGACCTACCACCGGCAAAAAGGCGCCCAGACCGGGCCGACCGTGTCGCAAGTGCCGCCCCGCCCACTGGAGAAAGGGCGTTTGGTGGGGCTAGATATCAATCGCATTAGCACCAAGGATATCCTCAAGTTCGCCACCCCGACCGCCGCAGTCAAGAGCGATGCGGAGTGCGTGCAAGTGCACCTCCTTCGAACAAAACTATCCCGGATGCGGAACAATCCCCGGTATAAGGCAGCGGGGCAAAAGCACCCCACATCCCAATTCGGGCGGGTTTGGAAAGCCATTATAAAAGCAGAAAACCGGCATTCCCCAAAGCTGGGGCGGCTGAAAGCGGAGCGCACCTTACTTTATGAGCGGTATGGGAATCTGAAGCAAGCATTAGATCGGGAGGTGAGTCTCGCGGGAGCGCGGGTCCTCATCACCCAAGGGGCAGAGGTGTTGGCAGTAGAGGAGTTAGACCTTGATCCCAGGGGCAAAGCAGGCAGGTTGGGCGCGACCATCACGGACATGCCAAAGCGGTCCGCCATCACCAACGCGATGGTAGCAGGTGCGAATCGCTATCATATCGTCCATAATAAGTGGCACTCTCCGACAGCACAGCCCGACTTGGTCCCGGTCACCCGCGAACCAGTTCCTGCGTTTGGGACGAGCCACCTTTGCCCAGACTGTGGGTCAAAGCTGGTCGGAACAAAGGACTACGATATTATGCACTGCCCGAAGTGTGAGAAGGATTGGAATCGCCACCTAAGTGGTGCCCAGATTGTTGCCCAACGAGGGCAAGATAAAATTCAAAAACGAATTGCTTATGGGCTCCTCTAGTAAGTTAATTGCTCTACAAGGGCGTGGGTCTCCTGATAGGACCCCAAGGACAGTCAAGGCATCCCCTGCGGGGGATGTCCAAGATTATCCAATCTTATACTATCAGT
>CAYGYC010000134.1:0-10449 GCA_964353755.1 uncultured archaeon
CATGGACTGAGTGTCACTGAAATTACTAAGAAATTCCCTGACAATTATTTACATACAGTGGGGCATTGGTTTCGAAAAGATATGGGCGGATCCATTCCAATTCCGGAAGATGTAGTCGCATTGAGAAAGATCTTTCAAACGAATGATGGTTTATTAAAAATTCTTGAGCGAACGGCCTTGAAATTTCAAACCGTTAAGGCCTCTATTAAGGGGCGGAATCCCGGCGACTTTTTAGAATTTACTTCTGATCAAGATGTTGAAACCTTTTTCAGAAAATTGTTCATTTCACCCAAAGATTATTTAAAACTCTATGGATAATGTTTATCAAGTTAAAAAATTTAAATTCCTGAAAACATTAGATGGCACCTACAGAAATATTAGGACCTTACTATATTTTTCATTAAATATGAGATTTAAGGGAGATGAGGTCTTCGAAATCCACTGCGATAAAGTCCTTTTCTCGGAGTTTTTCTTTTTCTTCAATTTTCTTGGCAGCAATTCCCAAAAATTCTGTACCTTTTCTATTATTCCAATTCACAAGTTCTATCTTTCGCTCTACATCTTTGAGGATTTGGGATGCTTGTCTATAATTTAGATAACTATATTTGCATTCAATAAGTGCAATCTTTGCTTCCATCTCATTAAGAACTATGACATCTATTTCTTCCTCAATGCGCTTCTCATTTTCCCTATGGTAACCCCACCATCTGCCTATTTTCTCTGCTTGAAAATTAAGAAATACGCCAATGTTTTCTCTTACAATATCTTCAAAGGCTTTTGAATAAAGCCATTGGAGTGACGATTCCATCTTTAAATAAACCTCCTCTTCCCGGCCTTCTTCTAATAAGGATATGTAAGGATAAGCATGTTTAAAATAGAAATAAAAGAGGTTATCAGTTATATAATAATGTGTATTTTTTCCTTTTTTTTCCGTAATAGGGATTTCCTTTTTAATTAGTTCCAACTCGAAAAGTACATCAAAATATTTGGGCATGTCTTTTGCGGGCACATCTGCTTTTGATGCAATCTCCGAAAGTTTGGTACTCTGGCTTAAGGCTTCCAATATTGATATATAACGCGAAGGTTCTCGGAGTTCTTCTTTAAGGAGAAATTCAGGTTCTCGGTAAAGTCTTGACCCCTTTTTTAAGATATTATCGATAATATTTTCTTGTAATGTCTTTGAGGATTCGACAGCAGTGAGATACGCGGGAATATTGCCAAAAATGGCGTACAGTTCAATCGCTTTCTCAAAATCAGCATCCGGAAAAAATTTTATGACGTCTCTAAAATCAAGCGGGGTAACTTTCCACTCCCCTAAACGCCTTCCATACAGAGGAGATTTATAACTTAAAATCCCATTATACATCATGCTTATACTCGATCCACAGAGAATAAGAAGAATCGCCTTTTCTTTGATGATTTCATCCGTGATTAACTGAAATATCGATGGTATTGCACTATCTTTTTCAATAAGATACGAGAATTCATCTATGACAATAATAAATTTTTCTTGACACTTCTTCGTGATAAACCTGAAAACATTATCAAAATTTTCAACCACCACGGGTAACTCATTAAACGTTTCAGCCGCCAATCGTGCCATATTCCGCGCGTTTATTTCCGTCCCTCTTTTGTCTGCCAGGTAATATAAATGCGGTTTATTAGAAATAAACTGCTTTAGTAATTCTGTTTTCCCAATTCGGCGCCTTCCGTAAATTATAACAAGCCCACTCCCTTTGTTATACATCTCTTGCAGAAAATTGAGTTCTTTCACTCTATTTATAAACTTTATCTTTTGCATGATTATCATTTAAATGATATATATTCGCATTTATAAAAGTTCTTCCGGAAAAGTGATTTTAATGGTAGTTTGCTGCATAGAAAGAAATAAATCTTATTAAGAAGAAATGGACCTTTCTATTCCAGTCCCGAATCCCAATTTGTAATAATAAAGTCATCAATTGTTTTTCACCTCCTTTCCCGCCGTAATCTTCCAGCTCCTCTCTCTCCAAACGCTAGATTTATCATGTAATCGACTTGCAACGCTCCCGGACTCCTTGGGCGAACTCCATTCGCTCCAAAGATTAGGTCTTGCTGAAACTCAGCTCACGACGCTCCCAGACTCCTTAGGCGCACTCCACTCCGTCCAAGAATTATCCCTCTCCTATAATCGGCTGACCGCGCTCCCGGACTCCTTGGGCGCACTCCATTCACTCTGCATTCTATACCTTAACCGAAATCAGCTCACTGCGCTCCCGGACTCTTTCAGTGCGCTCCACTCACTCAGTGAATTATATCTTGTTGGAAACCGGCTGACCGCCTTCCCGGTCCCTATCATCCATATGAAATTTCTTGTAGAACTGGATTTGAATAACAATCAGATCCCGACCCTCCCGGACGGGCTCCTAGATCTGCCTCACCTCTGGCAACTCTGCGTTGAAGTCAACCCCCTCGATGACGCCGCTCAGCTGCTTATCGATAAACTCATCGAGAAAGGGGTCAGGATTCATTAACCCCTCTTACTTCCCGCAGAATGTAATTTCTATTTTTTTTCTCATTGCGAACTTCACAATGATCGAAAATTTCATTGCGAACCTCCCAATATACCTCAATCAGCATTGCGAACTAGCAAAGTTTTTATGCATGATATGCGCATTTTTTGCTTGAAAGTATTAATAATCGCAAAAAATTTGCGAGAATCACAATAAGGATTAAATAGGAGTTTAAAAGATTTGGGACAAGACCAAGTAGAATTTCGGAATATTTACGAATTTCCGGAGACGGAAAAGCCCGTCATAAAAGAGGGCAACCCCTATTACGATTGCTGTGAAAATCCCGATATAATAGCACATCGAGGAATATACGTTTGCCGAAATTGTGCGATTGTCTTTGGTCCGGTTATTGTGGAAGCCCCAAATCGTGCTTTTACAATAGAAGAAATTGAAAAAAGACGAATTAATGAACCGGTTTATACGTCCATTGGACCAAGAACCATTATAGATGTGAAGAAAGAGCCTATAAAAAATAAAGTCTTATTTTACAGGTTAGCAAAAATAAATAAATCCGTATCTACAACCTATGAAAGAAATCTCACCGTAGCGCAACCTAAATTACTGCGATTGGTGAGTCAATTAGGGATTCCCGCCAGTGTAATGGAAATCGCGCTGAAACTTTATAGTAAAGCCGTTCAACGGCAATTAACGATGGGGCGAAGTATTGACAATTTTATCGCCGCCTCCATCTTTATTGCCTGCCGGATGCGGGGATTACCGCGGACGATTGAGGAGATCTCGGAAGCGGCAAATATTCCGCTCAAAATTCTGGCAAAGAATTATCGATTACTACTCCGCGAATTACATCTCAATGTAAAACCGTTAACGGCCCGATATTTTGTGGAACGGTTTGCGAATGAATTGACATTAAGTATTCAAGTCCAACATCGAGCGCAGGAATTACTTGAATTTGTGGATAAATCCTCTGATCTCATTGGGAAAGATCCGAAAGGGTTAGCCGCGGCATCACTTTATGTCGCGATCCGGGATCTCGGGCGGAAAGAGCATCGGTCGCAAACGCAAATTTCACAAATCGCGCATATTTCGGAAGTCACGCTGCGGAACCGCGTGAAAAATATCAAACTTACTATGGCAGGTTAATCTCTTTTTTTTTATTTGGTTTCAAATTTGTTATTATTAGTTAAGATTTGGTTTCAGTTTTCCATTTTTTAAGTATTTCATCCGCGACCTGTGCGGTATAATCATCGACTTCTGGTGAAATAGGGGGTTCATCGATGGTAACAGCTATTTTCTTAAAAACTTCGATAGGAGGTAATTTCGTTAAAGCAATTATTTTTTTTAAGGATATTTTCCCCTGCTGATAATCATTCAATAATATGGGGAGGATATCACTATTTAATCCTTTCATTAATAATTCACGAGCCACTACAGATTTTGCTACCATCCGTTTTTCGGCTAAATATGTAATTATTTCATCAATATCCTTGGCTATTCGAATATTAATTTGAACCATTGAATTATTATTAGTAGCAATAATATATAAATATAATGATAGTTTCCATAACATTATGATTTTTCTAATTGATACTTGTTCCTGGCTAAAACTTGATGTGTTAAAAGAATATCAGGCATTTGATCCTAATAATCTGTATGAGTGGATAGAAATTGAAATAACACATCAAATATTAAAAGAATTAGAATACTATAATTGTAAATCTTTTCAAAAAGAAAAAACTAAAATTATCCCAGTTGATACCAAGAAGATCTACGAGCAGGTATTCAAATTAAATTTTGATGATGCTGATGCAAGTGCTCTGAGTTATGGCAAAAACGTTCCAAGTTCCAAATTAGTCAGCGAAGATGGTTTATTACTGGAATATGCCCGAATTCATGGAATCTCTGCCATTCAATTAATTGATTTGCTTCAACTTCTAACAAATATGAGTTTTATTAATCCAAGAGAATTGTATCATTTAACTAAATTACTTCGTGAATTAAAAAATATCACAAGAAAGAAGAAAAAAGAAATTCTCAAAAACCGATTGCAATTAGCAGATGAGCCTATTTAGGGATTATTTTATTTATATTTGTATATTGGGTTTGGAGCTATACAACACTTAAAATTTTGGGCACGGGTTAGCCTGATTCAGAGAGATTTTTTGCGGCATTGACTTCGGGGAGGTCTTCAGAACTCTTGGTATAGGATCCGGTGCGGCTTAAATTCAAGGAGAGGATTCTATTGAATTCTCTAGTGTAAACCCCGCGGAGTTCTAACACATCGCCGACGGCAATGTCGTCCCCTTGGTCCCAAAGGTCGAAGTTTATGCACCCCGTTTCATCTCCCACGCGAAACGAGAAGATCATATGTTTTTTATTATCTTTTCGGGTCGTAATTTCCCGGAGATCGAATTGCTGAATCACTCGCACCAGGAGATTAACACCGCGCGATTGTTGAAGTAATCGTTCCACTTTAATGAATTGAGCCGGACCCTTGGTCGAATCAGCTTCTACCTCCGCAATATCGACCGCAATACTAACTTCTTTGGGATCTTGTCGTGCCCATTTACCAAATTTACCGATATTGAGCTGGAGTTTTCCTTGGAATTCACTGACATAGCCATTTGAAATTAGAATAATGTCATTTTCCTGAATCTGGTCAATCATATCATCCCATAAACTCATGGAGATGGAACCCGTCTCATCCCCGACTTTTAAATCCGCCACTTGATGGGTTTTCCCATCCGTTTTGACGGAAACACTTCGCGGGGTTCCTTTTCGTATTACCTTCACCATCACATCAATTTTTTTCATTCCCGGTTGTAATTCATCTACCTTCATAAGTTCTCACTTCTTCTCTTTCCTGGGAGTTGGAGCGGATAGCTTCCCATTCTGTTACAGGTATTCATCATCAGTTGGAAATATTCTGGATGAATTCCAAAATGAATTGAATTCCTATGCATCCTGATATACGGAAATAAATTACCTTTGCTCCTTGTAAAGATTTCATTTATTACCTTGTTATCAATTTTTTCTTTTATTCTTATCTTAAAATTTATATTAAAATCTATTAGTGTGATTTAAAACCGCGAAGCTGATTCAAAACCCTTAACCACTAAATCTCATACGTTTTTATTTTCCAAGGACCTATTTTTTCTTGGGTGTTCGGAGAATCCCTTGCGGGGTTGTAGTTAAAATCAATTTCTTTTAGTTGATGTTTGAGTAAAACTCCCTTAATTCCAATAGATTGTTCGCTATTGCTGGGATTGAATACGCGTAAAAATGATTGCTTCTGGCGTCTCCAGAGGTTGATGAGGGTGATGGGAGTGGTAAGAGAGAGGAACGAATCGCTTCGCTTTAAAAAGTTGGCCTGACCTTGTATGGGGATCCCCACTAATTTGAATTGAAATGCTGTGTAAAATCCTGAAACTGAATCAAATGCGTGCTCGGTTGTAATGGCGATTGCGAATTCAAATCGCCCTGTGGGATTGATCAGATTTCGGATCGTAAAATTCGCCCGATTGATGACAAATCGCTGGCTATTTTTAATCATAAAAATGATTCCTTTAGCTTCACCCGCTAACCACAGAAAGTCTAGGGTCTGGATATTTGATCTTTTCGTCTCTTCTATGCCGAAGGGATAGTTGATCAGCGTTTTAGCGACGGGGATGGCTGGACTTAAAATTATGGCTTTTAAAAGAGCGGATTCCAAGAGGAATTCAAGTCGATTTACACCTTCATACTGAACAATTTCGAGCTGAAAATCTTTGTCCTGAATTTTTCCACGAACAATATACTTATCCTCAATACTATCTTTATGATGCTCCGTTAGGGATAATTTATAATCATATGAAGATTCAAATTTTAATTCATAGACCCGCATTGCGTTAAATTTTATTTCAATCCCCTTAGAATCTACGGAGAGTTCAACGGTGTAAAAGAAAGTTCCTTTTTTTTCCGAGTGGGGGGTATCTTGGGGGGATAAAGAGTAAAGTCCGTAACCTAAAGGTGGGATTTCGGGAATAAATTTCAAAGTTGAATCTTCATATTGAAAAGTTAATCTTCCAGTGTTCCCCATAAGTGTTAATCGGGAGGGATTCTCCAGTTTTACAGGGATCGAAACAATATCGCGTTTTGCAATTGCGGTGGGATTAAAAATTAAGAAAGTCGTGGCATCACTTGTATCCATTGAATTTGCTCCCAGATGCCCCGCTAATTTTCCTAAACTTTCATCTATAAAATTCCTACAGCGGGTTTGAACTTCTTTCTGAATTTGCTTACTCACTTCGGAAATTGCTACTTTTGTAGCCGGCAATTCGATATGTTTTAACTCTTCGGCACTTAATTGCTGCGCCGAATAATCTCCCGTTCGCATAAACGGAACGGCATAGTTATCATGGGCTTGAGTCAGCAATAATTTTGGCCAGAGTTCCTCAAATAGCGAATCATTCGATTCCTCGCTAAAGAACCCCAAAATACAGTTTAGAATCTCGGCACAAATTAGAGCGGTTTCACACTCTTTATTATGCAGAAACAAATCACTGGGAATGAAAATATAACCGCCTAAAGCAAAGTCATCGCGAGAAAATTGGAACTCGCCATCTGACGCTGTTAATTGAAACAATTCCGAGCAAAGGATAAATTTGCCAAAAACTTCCAAAAACCGAGAAATTCGCCAAATCTCTGCTTGATAAGCTAAAGGCATGACGAAATCTTCAATGGAGCTGTAAATAATATGTTCCATAAAGGGACGTCCAACTGCCTGAAATAATAAATTGGGAATCTCTCGAAAGAAAGTCCCATGCCAGTACTCGCCATTAAAGATGCCAGCCTGATCTGTGATTGTCTCTATTAGAGTATTATCCAATCCTTTCCAAAGGATATGCCCTGAACTGGTTGTTGGTGCGATCCCTAGCAAACGGGTTCTGAGAGAGCCAAAGTTGAGATTGAACCCTTTAAGAATTTGTGGAATTTGTGGATGAAGCGAAACTTCGGAACAATAATAAAGATTGCAGTCTAATCCTAACTGTTTCAATACGCGAAGACCATATTCAAACTGTTTTATATTCGATTCTGGGCCAATTATTAAGTTATAGGGTTGTGAATAGGTTGGATTTATAATTTCGAATCGACCTCGTTGAAATAAGCGTTTAAATTCCGCAATAGTTTCAGGATAATGGCGATTCAGCCATTCCAAACAACTCATGGCGATTTCTAAGTTATACGGCATTGAAGTTTCAAGGGCTAAGTTCATTTTATCTAATAAGCGTTGAATAGCGAATTTCGGAGAATCAAATTCACAAAACCCCTTATCTTCAATGATTATTCCGCCATGCCCCCCTGAAATCAAGAACAAATCGGAATGAACTTCTTGCGTTATTATGGCTCTGATTCGTTTTAACACTTTGTTAAATACTTTATAATCAAAAGTTTCTGCTGGTTTTATTTGGTTGAGTTCTTTCCGCATCTGCTCATAATTGATCTTTTCTTTTCTGATAGGATTCTTATCGGAGAAGTTTTTAACTAAGTCTATTATTTTCTCAAGGGCTGTAATATCGTGAATCGTAATTGGTTTATCCAAACAATACACCCGATGTTAATAATCACTTATTTTTAACTTCTCTAATAGGAGTTCTGTTGGAACTCCATCTTCATCCCAGCCCCTAAACTTATAATACTCCTCTAACATTGAATCTATTGCCAAGCTTTTGTTTGCGACCAGTCCTTCTGCCAAGGGCAATTTTAATTTTGAGGGGATTCTATCATCTTTCTTTGAAATTCCACATCGGGTATTAAATAATCGCTTTAACGTAAAAATGCGGTCGCCGATCTCTAAGAGTTCCGCCAAAGAAAATCGTAACCCGGTCAAAAAGTAGATCGCATCAAGGAGTAGGTCAAAATTATTTTCGAGGATCTGAGAACCGGAAGAGAACGTTTGACGGCAGATCCCTAGCGCATTATTTACTTCAGAAAGATTTTGGCTAATGGCAATGTGTTGCGCAAAATTTGGCTCATCATTCGTCCGTACTTTAATTGGGACCTCTTCACTTATTCCGAAGGGCTTGAAAAACTTGGCAAAGCCGGAATAAATATCCGAGCCAAAACCTCTTAGATGACATCCCCCCCGATTTGCTGTGGCATATTGCAACCCGAGTGCGTAATTTGCTCGGGGGTCATGCATCGGCAATTCCAATCCTTTGATTTCAACCGTTAATTTATCAGCATCCTTTCCAATGAGTTCTGCGGCTTTCCGGGTTCCTTGACTTAAAATCTGCCCGACGCCTTCGGAGGAACAAATTAATTGCGTAAGTTTAATAATGGCGTCCGGGTCTCCCCATTGGAGAGGAAATCCGACCTCCGCTTCGGTCAATATACCTTTTTCATAGCATTCCATCGCAAAGGCAACCGTACAACCCGTTGAAATGGTATCTACACCCATTCTATTACATAAATCATTCAAAAAGGTGATTGATTCAATATTCGCGTTTAAATTCATAGACCCAAATGCCGCCACCGTCTCATACTCAGGTCCGGCAGCCTCCGTAACTTTATATGGCCCCTCTTTTACTTCAACCTCTCGACCGCAACTGAAAGGACATAGGTAGCAGGGGCTTAATTTAACCAGTAATTTTCGAGCCACCACCGAACCCGAAATTTTAGAAACGCCCTTCCATTTTCCTAAAACCCAGTTTTTATGAGGAACATCCGCGATATTCTCAAAATAATCAATTCCATTAGTCCCAATTTGCCGCATTATTCCTGCCATAGGTGATTTCTTGAAAGCCTGAAATATGAATTTGGATAATTCTCTGAATTTTGGTTCATCATAGTAATTTATCTTTTTAGAACTCCGAACAGCGATTGCTTTTAATTTTTTTGACCCCATTACCGCGCCCATTCCACATCGTCCTACAGCCCGCCCATGATCGTTTATAATTGCTGCCATAGGAATTTGTTTCTCTCCGGAAGGCCCAATAGTAGCAATTTTAAAGTCCTTCCCTAGTTTATCTTGAAGCGTTTGAATCGTTTTTTTCGTGTCCAATCCCCACAGATCAGAAGCTGCTCTTAATTCATAATTCTCTTCATCAATCAATAAAAAAACGGGATTTTCAGCAATGGATTTGAAAATAAGGCCATTAAATGCGCGGCGCAGTTTCGAGCCAAAAAATCCTGCGGTTAATCCTTCCCCATAAATGTTAGTTAAGGGAGATCGCGCCGAGACGGAAAGAAATCCCGAACAGGGATATGCAGTGCCCGTTAGAAGCCCGGACATGAAGATCAAGGGATTATTTTCACTGAAAGGCTCAACCTCATAAGTTTTTTCTCGCAATAAATAATCAATCGCGAATCCTGGCCCCCCTAAAAGATATCTTATCACATCCTTCTCAATATTTTTTTCAGTTAATGACAAATTTTTCAAATCAATTTCTAAAATTTTTCCAAACGCTTCTTGATCCATTTAATACCCTTCTGAGAATTTTATAAGCACTTTTTAGAGCTAGAAAATATTTAGGGCAGTGGTTTCTCTTTTTCAATATCTGCTGGATTCCGCCCCTTTTCCAGTTGCTCAAACCACCATTTATCGGTGGAAATTATTTCGTTTGCTTTCTCTAAAACCTGTTCAATTTGATCTTTATTAACCACTACAACTCCGTTGATATCCCCAAATATTAAATCGCCAGGATTTACAGTATGTCCCCCACAATTTATCGGTGTCATTACAGCCTCTAAATCAATAATCATTCGCCCGCGAATAGAGGAACAAATAATACCTTTAGCAAATAATGAAAACCCCAGTGCTGTGACTTGCGGGATATCCCGTACTGGACCATCTACTAATCCTCCGCGAAACCCCAATCCCTGAAGAATTCTGGAGGTACTCTGACCTAAGCCCGCCGCGATCATTTTCCCACTCATATCAACACAGGCGATTGGGAAT
>CAYGYC010000134.1:10459-11287 GCA_964353755.1 uncultured archaeon
AATGGAGGGACTTGATTTATAAAGGAAGCCATCCGCGCGATAATATTTCTATCTAACGGTTCATCAGAAACCACCATTTTCATGGTTCCGGCGAATCCGACCATTCGTGCTCCGGGCCAAATAGGTCTTATGCTTGGATCCAGAAACCCTGATTCCAGATTCAATTCATCGATCGCATCCGAGACAGCGGGTGTGTATAATTTCGTATATGCTTCCAAAACTTCCTTCATCCGTTTTCTATTCACTTTTTTCACCACTTAAAACCAATTAACCTCGTATATCTTATTAATGAAATTTTACCTTGAAATCAAATTTTAAGCGTAATTATGCTTTTTTGCAATTTTTTTCCTTATATCTTATTTTTATTGTCGCAACTGTTGGCTAAAATTCTATAAAAATCTATAAAATTGTACTAAAAACTGGTAGTTTAAATAGTCGTTCTTTAGTGCATTCCGAAAAATTACTATGTATGAATGAAGCTACTTATCAACGAATAGCGTAGAAATTCTAATTGAATTTAAAGTAACACCCAAGCGGATTTATAATCCCTGTCATGATTCCTCCTATAATCCATGGGGTTATTCCCAGAATAATTTTGAAAGCAGTAAACTCGCCGGATTGTGGGTTTTAAAATAAGGTTTATTAAGCCGACAGGCCTTACCAGAAACCCCAATTGGATTACATATGTAATGAACAGGAAAAATCTCCTTTTGATCAGTCTAATTGCGCTCTCCTTTTTGGATTTACCTGCCCTGAAAACGGGTGTCAAGAACAAGACCGGCTAAAAAATCATAGTTTAAAAAGATCATATAAGTTTAAATACCCAAA
>CAYGYC010000135.1:0-11274 GCA_964353755.1 uncultured archaeon
GGTTTAATCTTCTTGGATATGAAACGGACTGCAACTAAAATTTTGGAAGCCTTAGGAACGCCATAAAAGTTCTTCTCTTCGTTCTCTTGGGGGAATAAGAGATAATCCTCTTTTCTTAAAAAGAGTAAAAATTATTAAAAATAATAAATATTTCCAGGAGTTTTTATTTCAGTATTTAAATTCGTTCGATGATGGTTGAAGCGCCTTGGCCCCCACCAACACAGAGAGTGGCCAGCCCGTATTTTGCCTTTTTAGCTTGTAATATCCGTGCTAATGTCCCAATCAAGCGCGCACCTGAAGCCCCTAACGGATGTCCAATTGCCGTGGCGCCGCCCATCACATTGACCTTGTTCGGGTCGATCCCTAACTCCTTGATCGCCCACAGCGCAACGATGCAAAACGCCTCGTTGATCTCCCAGTAATCGATGTCTGAAACTTTAAGTTTTGCTTTTGCCAATGCTTTTTGCGAGGCTGGTACTGGTCCTTTCCCCATGACCGACGGATCTACACCCGCCCATGCCATAGAGACGATTCGGGCAAGTGGCTTCATTTTATATGCGGCTGCTTTCTCTTTGGACATCAACATCAAATAAGATGCTCCTGCATTTAACGGTGACGAATTCCCCGGCGTGATAACCCCCTTACGGGAGAATACCGGCTTTAATTCTGCCATCTTTTCAAGAGTGCTTTTCCGAACAGAATCGTCTTGATCAATAACCTTCTTTGTCCCATCAGCTAATGTCGCCTCTAGCGGTAAAATTTCCCCTTTGAAAAAGCCTTCTTCCCGGGCTTTCAACGCGAGTTCGTGCGCGCGCAATCCCCATTTATCCATGTCTTCCCTGGTTATTCCGTATTTCTTGTTTGCCTCTAGATACAGCTTCTCGGCGGTTAAGCCCATATTAATCGCAGTAGCAGCATCGAAACCCGAGGGATGTTTGCCTAACTTAGAGCTCGGGGTCACGCCTTCAGCCATTGGCACGTGCGTCATGTGTTCCAACCCTCCGCAAACAACAATATCTGCATTCCCGCTCAGTATTTCCATGGCACCCACATGTACTGTACTCATGGAGGAAGCGCACTGCCGATCGATGCCCATGGCCGGCACCGAAAGCGGGAGTTTCGCTATTATACTGACCGTTCTACCTCCGTACAGCCAATTTTCCCCGAGTTGGAAGGCCGATCCCGTAATTACGTCATCAATCTCTTCCGGCTTAACTTTGGTCCGTTTCACCAGTTCTTCAACGACAAAAGCAGCGAGATCATCACCACGAAAGCAATTAAACACATCACGATCCGCTTCTTCTTTTCGACGGCTCCGCGAAAATGCGGTCCGCAAATAATCTACAATGACTACTTCTGACAATTCTTTCACCATCTTCTCTATCTTAGTAAATTTATTTTTACTGCAGATTTACTTAGAAATATTCCCCTTAAAGATTTTACCTCATTGGTATTTTAGATAAATAGATCATTGATAAATGAATTAAGGAGGAGTATCATCGAGGATGATGTAACATGTGGAGGTGATGAAGTTTATCCCCAATTGTTCACACTTTTTCTGAAGCCATCGATTTTAATCATCCCCCCTAAAAGGGGGTAATTTGAAATTCATCCTATCTTCCATGCCACTAATGGCATAGTGGGTTTCCCGAATGGCAATATAAAATGCAAAACTTCAGGGTGCACCAGGGGACCATTTCGGATTCAGACCCAAGCATAGATGATCGTCTTGGTCCGTCCAAAGGCTATCCCAGGTATCAATTAACTCTTCGTATAATATTTCACCAATGGTTTTTTCGCTGGGAACCCCGATCAAAATTTTCTAAATGGAAGACGGAATTAATTAGATCGTCCCACGGACTGTGGAAATCGCCTCTCCTGTACGAGTCCTGCCACTCCTGATATTCTACGGGCGAAATTTCAGCTATTACTGCAGATAAGTTGCGAGAGGGGGGATATAGTACATATACATCGAGTTTCTAACTGTACCAGTGAAGGTAAGGCGATGGAAATTTCATTTTTGTGGAGGATTAAATAGTCAATGAAATCAGAATTGCGAAAGACATTCGAATCAAGTGCAATTTTGGGGATATTATCCTTTAAAAGTGCCATTTTTATTCTAATCCGGAATCCCAATTTGAAATTATGAAATCATCGATTGTTTCAGGTCCAGTTTGTAATTTTTCTTGGATTGCTTTAACTTCCGGATCTTGCCCCCATACTTTTTTCCTCGCCGCTTCTAATATCTTGCTGACATCAATCTTACTATCAACAAATTTTTTTAATGATGCCTTATTTCCACTCAATTGGGATAAAATTGATTTCTCAAACATACCCAACGCTCGTTCAATTACCTCCCCTTGACTAATATCCAAAATACTAGCTATTTTCTTCAATTTTTTCCGAATAACGTGATCAATCGCAACAGTTGTTTTGGTAGTCATATATAGATGTATATTTATATAATTTATAAACCTATTCGATTTATAGAATGAATTTAACAAACTTTCTTTGTTTCAGGACGCGGACTTGCAAAATTTGTTACTAAAAGACTTGCTATTATTCAGACGAATGACTACGATTTTCTCTGAAATTCATACAAGTTTAAAAACGCTTTGGCAGCTCGTACAATGGTGGGAAAGATGGGAATGCGATTTTCTAGTAGTTTATCTTTGAATTTTTCTCGTGGCTGAACTAAATGGGAATGGGGAAGAGAAATTAAGAAGGGTTTTCCAATTTGTTTGGTGAATTCCGCAATTTTCAACAAATTATCAAAATATTTATCAAACCGCTCATCACTCTTCTCCCACACGCCAGTCTCTAAAATAACGCCCCCGATATACTCTTCTGCAATAGCTAAGTTACAAATTTCGGGATACTTATCCTCCCGGCCAATCCACGGCAAATCAAGAGGATTATTCACGCTCCCGATAGAAATCATTTGCTTCAATTTACTTCGGGTAGGCTCTTGTATTTCAGGGATCGTAATTCCCAGGTCAAAAGTAGCATCACAGGAGAGCACGGCTTTTCCACCAGACCAGACAATTAAAAGGACACTTTTCACTTTGGGGTAGAGATTTTTGCAATAGTTAAAGGCTATCGTGGAATCAATCAATTCCTCAAAACTGCTCACTTCTAACGCATTGGTTTGTTTATAGAGGGTATCCCAAATGCGATTATTTGTGGCAATAGTTCCTGTATGCGACGATACCGCTCTTTTCCCTTGGTCCGTTCTCCCTCCCCGTAATAAGATGAGCGGCTTTTTATTATTCAATAAAGCCTTGCGTAATGCTCTCCCCTCCTGTTTATCATACCGCGAAAAGCCTTCAAAATAGACAGCGATTATTTCTGTCTTATCATCCGCATTGAAATAATCAATGAAATCAGGAATTTTCAGATTGATCGAATTCCCAATACTGGCGACTTTTGAAAAATACACGGCATGATTATTTACCATCACCACAAATTGCGTGGTGATATCCCCGGATTGAGACACAAAGGCAACGGGGCCACTTGTTTCTGAAAAAATGGGGCTATAGGAAATTTTCCCTTCAGGGCAGTAAACCCCCATACAATTAGGTCCGATCGCCCGAAGCGAACTTTGTTTTAAGAGGTCATGGATATCCCGCTCAATTTCCACCCCTGCGTCATCAAATTCAGCAACTCCCGCAGAAAAGATATGTAGGGTATGAAACTTTTTTTCAATACATGCTTTAATGACTTCTTTCAATCTTTTACGATTTACCGCAATAATGGCATGGTCTATTCCGTCGGGAAGTTCTGAAATATCCTGTTGACATGTAATTCCAAATATTTCCTCTTCCTGCTTTGATACAAAATACAAATTTCCGGGATAACCCCGGTTTAACAGACCTAAAAGTTGCCACTCTCTCTTGCTGGATGCTTCGATTAATGCGACCGATGTGGGATAAAACATTTTTTCCATGAAATCCTTTGGTTCCAATTGATCACCCGTGTTAGGCGGTTGAATCCTCAAGAGTTGAACTTCTTTTTTATCCTAGCTACCCCGAGAATTTCCTAAAAGAATATTGGTAATTAATAGAATTATTAAAAAGGATGTAAAATCATAAATGCTATTCAGTATATCGTTTTAAATAATTGATCAAATTAAAAAAGGTGCTATCATATGAATCCCAGCAATAAGTTAATGATAACCGTGACCACTGCAAACTCCTGGATTTACCCCGAAGCCCAAAATTGGCCTAAAACAGTCGATGAGTTAATTAACGATGTCATAAAGAGTACTGAGCAAGGGGCAGCCATTGCCCACATTCATTTGATGAAAGGGCATGAAAAAGAAATTGTAACTCGCATTCGCGACCAATGTGATATCATAATTCAGGCAGGCATGTCCAGTGATCCTATTAATGAGCGTCAAGCCCTGTTTGAGGCGAAACCCGATATGGCTTCCATTATTCTGAACCATCATGATGAGAGCTTCACCAATGTGCAATTGTACCGACTACATACGCGCGATGAATTAGAGCAATACTGTAAAAAATGTGATCAGTTTCATATTAAACCGGAATGGGAAGTGTGGAACACCGGATCGCTCTGGAATCTCAGGTATTTAATCAATAAAAAATTAGTAAAACCGCCTTACTTCTTGTCGACTTTCTTCAATTGGCCGGGTGGCGCCTGGTCTCCGCCCGATCCCGATGAATTCTTTCTCCGAAAGAAATACTATCCGCCAGACAGCCTCTACACGGTGAGTTGCATGGGTCCTGAGCAAACCAAAATCATAACCTTAGCGATCTTACACGAGGGGCATACGCGGGTAGGTACAGAGGATTACCCCTACATTAAAGAAGGAGTTATCGCCAAAGATAATGCGGAGATCGTGGCACGAACCGTGCGAATCAGTGAGGAATTGGGACGCGATATTGCGACTCCCTCTGAAGCACGAAAGATTATTGGAATTTAATCTCCTAGAAAGCATTTTAATAGGTTAATAGGTGGATAATTTGAAATTAAAAGGAAAGGTAGCAATAATCACTGGTAGCGGTGCGGGAATTGGGAAAGCCGCCGCTCTATTATTTGCGCGAGAAGGCGCTCAGGTGAGTGTCGTAGATTATGAATTGACCGCAAAAGAAACCGTTGATGCTATCATAAAAGATGGCGGAAAGGCAATTTTCATTCAAGGAGATATCTCTAAAAAAGAAACTGCTGACAAAATTGTGAAAGAAACAGTGAAAGCCTTTGGGAAAATCGATATTTTGTTTAATAATGCGGGCATCGTTGTTCCAGGCCGGGTTGATAATACCTCACTTGAAGATTGGGAACGCACCTTTGCTGTAAATGTGACAGGAACCTTCCTCGTAACGAAAGCGTGTCTGCCCGAATTAAAAAAGACAAAAGGCGTTATCATTCAAACCGCATCCGCTGTGGTGCAAAAAGGAGTTAAGGAAAGAGCCGCCTATTCTGCCTCTAAAGGCGCACTCGTAGCATTAACTCGGGCTATGGCTGCCGATTATATTGAATTCAGGGTTCGCGTGAATTGTTTATGCCCAGGAACCACCGACACGCCCTCTCTTGCTAAAAGAATCGCCCAATTTGCCGACGCCGAAAAGGCTCGAGCTGACTTCATCGCCCGCCAACCGCTCGGTCGCTTTGGAACTCCTCAGGAAATCGCAGAGGCCGCTCTCTATCTAGCTTCTTCGGAATTCTGCACGGGCACTATTCTGTTTGTGGATGGCGGCATGACCATTTAACTTAAAATTGATCGAACAGTGAACCAAACGATTCAGCAATCCAATCAAAAACTCCAAATACAATTCCCAGCACAATTAAAATCGCCACTATCGCAATCCCAATAAGTAGGCCTTCCTCCATAATCGGTGAAATATTCGCTAAACGTGTCAATCCTACTAGGTTTTTACAATCATTTAATGGTAGCATCCCTATCTCGTTTCACAAAAGCGTATTTAAACTCCCCTCTTTCACAAATTTAGTTTCGATTGGAGTTTTAATACTATTTTTTTAATATGCGGTTATGGTCGAACTAACCTTAGAAAAAGCTCTCCTCATTGCAATTAGCCTTTCAATTGCAGTTCTTATTGGGGTAAATCTTATAATCCCGCTAATTAAAGCGATTCAAAATATGATTGGCTGATCCCAATTAAAAACGTAAAATTATCCTCTTCCAATTAGATTTTAAGGATAATTCGGGAGAATTAATGCTGAAGATACTTAGGCTCAAGATCGAGGAAATGAAGTTTTTATTATGGTCCTTTCTACAATAGAGGAACGAACCCTATACCCAGCTGTAAGCAATTATTTACAATCCATTGGTTTCAAATCGGTAGAGGAGGCAAATGTTGATGCGGATTCTCCAAATATTCTAACCCAATATGATTCCAAATCCTTTTTGATCGAACTTAAAATAGGAAAACCTATCATTGGGCTGACAGCGGTCGCTCAAGCGTATGATCATGCGAAAAGATTACATACCACTAATATTATCATTTTGATCTATCCTGAAGCCTGTCGAAACCCAGAACGCACTGAACGCGATAACCTCCAAAAAGTCGCTTTAGACACAGAACTATATGCGGTCATTTTAACAGAGAATTGGACTGAATGCCTCCGTATCAAATCGAAAGAACTATTTGAAGAATTAAAAGAAAGAATTCGTTCTAAGAAAATTAAAATTGATTTCAAAACAATTGTGAATTTAATAAACTCGTATATAAGTGATCTTACCTCTGTTATTTCTAAAATACAAACAGATCAACTAATTAATGAAGTCGTAAATAAATTAGATTTATTTTCTTCCATCGGTGAAATAAAAAATCCCAAATTGGCTAAAAAGCAAGTTATAAACTTAGCTGCCTTTCTCCTTTTTAATCAAATTTTATTTTATAATATTTATAAAAGAAAAACCAATGAAAGTTCATTGCCCGAATTAGAAGAAATTGAGGATATTCCCGATATTCAGCAATATATTGACAAAATCATCAAAATTGGCTATCATTCTATCTATAGACCGAATATTATAGGTCATATTCCTACCAAAAAAGATATTCCGAGCAGTATCTCGGATAAAAATCTAATTATTAATACAGTAAATGAATTGATAAAAGCAATTAAATTACTTAGAGCTGAATATCTCACTCATGATTTAGCAGGGAGATTCTTTCATGAATTGATTCCCCATGAAATTCGAAAGATTTTATCCGCATTCTATACGCACCCGGTTGCAGCTGAACTGTTAGTTGGTTTTACAATAGATTCCTGGAATGCGACGATTATTGACCCGGCATGCGGTTCTGGAACATTATTGGTGGCTGCTTATCGAAAAAAACAAGAACTCTATAAAAACTTATATGGTTTAAATGAAATCAACGACATGCACCGGCAATTCATTGAAACGGATTTGACCGGAATAGATCTGATGCCCTTTGCCAGTTCCATTACTGCAATCAATTTAACGATGCAGCGTATCGAAGAGAAAACAAATATTATTAGAATTGGAACCATCGATTCTTTGAGCTTAGCCGCCAATGTATTGCACAAAGACTTTTTTGATAAAGGGATAAAAATCTCGCCCTATTCTGTAAAACCAGAGGAAGGATCTAGTGCTCCTCAAGGAATGGGATATGAATTCTATTTACAGCCCGTGGATATAGTGATCATGAATCCGCCTTTTACTGATAGAGATAAAATGCCAAAAGAGATGCGGGATAAACTTGCTAAAAACATTATTTTAAATCGGATATGTGGTAATCGCATAAATTTGTGGGGCTTTTTTCTCGCGCTAGCTGATTTACTATTAAAGGAAAATGGGAAAATTGGGGCGGTAATTCCCATTAATATAGCCCGCGGAAAAGCAACCGAGGAAATTAGGAAGTATTTCGTGAATAATTATTACATTCGATATATCATCAAACCCATAAAAGATGTTGCCTTCAGTGAAGGCGCAGCGTTTCGGGATGTACTATTAATTGCGGAAAAAAGAAAACCCGTTGAAACCGATCTGACAACCATTATTTTCCTTGAGAAATCCATCCGAGAGATCAAAGACGATGAGTTAGAGAGTATTATCCATTTGAATTCAGGATCTATAAACGTAAGAAAAATTCGATATAAGGATCTAAAAGAGAATGCCGATAATCTAATGCTATTCCTCGTACCGAAAGTTTTTGCGGATTTATTATCTCTGATTTTGTCAAACCCAAAGTTAATTAATATTAATCCGGATGAGATCGATATTGGCTCTCCGTATAGGCCAAGAGGAGTAGTTACCTCTGTTTTTATCACCCGACCCTTTGATCCTAGTAGAATCAAGACTGTAGTGGTATTCTTATCCGCAGAAACGGAGAATCAAATAACAATCGGCTTTAAAAATGTAGATAAATCCCAATTTCATTTTACCATCGCGAAAACAGAACTGGACTATGGATTAAGAACCACTACCGGCTGCCATTCGCTATATGTTGATAAAGATCATTTAGACTATGTCATTAAGCAAATGAATGCAAATTATATAAACTTTTTAAAAGCGCAGGTTGCCTCTATCCCTAACCAGTTTCCATGGAAAGAACACCTGAGCTCCAATTTACATGATTGTTATTTAGTAATCCCACGCAAAATAAGGTTAAACTCACCAAATACCCACTTAATATCCTTTTTATCAGCGAATAAATTATCGGCGGTTGGGCCATCGTTATACTATTATACTTCTACTAATTTTGAAGATCTAAAAATTAAGTGCCTATTCTTCAATTCTATCATCGCCCTTCTCCAAATGATAACCCTGAAATCGGAAACCTTAGGGGCAGGGTGGTTTGAATTGATGAAAAGTGATTGGAGCCTTTTCAAAATAATGGATACCTCAAAACTTTCTGCTACCGAGAAGAATGAACTGGTGCTCTTTTTTGAGGAAATTAAAAAGGTGGAATTCCCTTCCTTAGTAACGCAGATAAAAGATAAATTTAAATCTAGAATTGAGCTTGATAGAAAAATCCTAGAAGTTTTAGGGTTTAATAGAAACGATATAAATAACCTACTTCCCAAAATGTATGATGCCGTTTATAGAGAATTGATAGCGGAACCTTAGAATTATTTATCGTAGGAATTGAAATAACGTGATTTCAGAACAGTTTATGGTGAATTTTTCAGTTAATTCTGGAAAGATTAAAGCTATTTCTGATGATTACTGTAAAATCTTTGAATCTATACCAAGAAACACGATAATCTTTTTATCCAATGATGATCAACAAATCCTTTCCCAGCAAGACGTGCAAATTCATCATAAAATTGTTCCTTTTTACCCCATATTGCGAAATAACCCGAACTTTTCAGGACATTCCGAAATTGCCCAAATTGATCAATCCGGAAATACAATTTCCTCCTATATCTGCCCCAATAATCCAAAATTAGAATCCTTAATCGAAGACAAATTTAAAGAATTTTGCAAATCACCCCAAATTGCCGGAATCCAGTTGGAAGGCCTGGAAATGCCGCCGTTTTCCTCTCAAGTAGGTTGCTTTTGTCCTTATTGTGCTGCAGCCGCAGAAAAAAGTGGAATTGATTTACCGAAAATTGCGGATGAACTGACTAATAAAGCGAAAAAAGTACCACTTGCAAAGAACATTGAGAAAGAATTTCCGGATTGGCTAAAATTTAGGATGGAATCAATTACAAATTTGGCTGGCAAATTCATGATTCACCTTAGAAAGCTGAATCCCGATTTATTTCTCGGGTTGAATCTTAATTTTTCCGAAACCCCCGAATTACTGGGACAAGATTACTTCTTTTTAGCCTTGTATTTAGATGTAATGAATTATCATGTGCATTTACCGTCTTCTAAAGCAAAAAAGAGTTTTTTAAAGCAACTTGAATTAATTTCTCAGGCAAAGAAAAAATTTATTGGGTATATTAGAGTATTTCTTCAAATAGAATTTCCAATGCAGTTAAAATCTGATATGTTTCATACGATTATTACAAGTACAAAAAAGTTAGCGTTTGATGGGCTCATATTTCCCCTTTCAGCCTTAGATTCCGTGAAAAAAGTTTATTTAATGGGGAAATAAAATAATCAAAGTGCAGTTTGAGTAGTTCAAATTCGAAATTTGGCGAATTGAAAGATGACCGAAACCGCGGATACTACGATGGATTCAGTGGAAACAACCGATAAAAAGGGTATCTTACATCGAGTTAAGGATAAAATAGTGAAAGCCTTGCTCTTTCCCTTTTATACTATTTATAAACGCTACCTTTGGAAGAAACTTAACACCGCAGAGAAACCCAAACATCTTGGAATTATTCTCGATGGGAATCGAAGATATTCCCGTGCTCACGGATTGGATATTTGGGCGGGGCATGAGCTTGGCGCTAAAAAAGTGGAAGAAGTACTGGCCTATTGCTGGGAGCTCGGAATTAAAATTGTCACCTTATATACCTTTTCAATTGAAAATTTCAATAGGCCTAAAGAAGAAGTGGACAAGATAATGGAGCTCGCCAAAAAGCGATTCACCGACCTTATGACGCATCCCCTCATTTTTAAATATAAAGTACGCATCAAGGCTCTGGGACGTATGGAACTTCTTCCTCTCGATTTGCAGGAAACCATTCGCAAAGCGGAAGAGACGACAAGTCAGTTTCATGATTACCAGTTAAATATCGCCATCGCCTACAGTGGACGATCCGAGATTGTAGATGCCGTTCGTGCTATAATTAAAAATCAAATTCAGGACATCAATGAAGAATCCTTTCCCAATTACTTATATACAGCTGGCTTACCTGATCCTGATTTGATTATCCGCACCTCCGGAGAGATTCGCGTGAGTGGGTTCCTCATCTGGCAAGCTGCCTATTCGGAATTATATTTTTGTGATATTTATTGGCCCGCCTTCCGAAAAATCGATATCTGGCGGGCAGTTCGCGCCTATCAAAAGCGCCATCGTCGATATGGCCTATAAAAAGATGTTCATAATTAAAAATAATATTTAAAAAATGTGTAAAAAACAGGATTAGCGGGCAGTCCAGCCGCCATCTAAGCAAAGATCTGCTCCTGTCATATAGGATGAATCTTCGCTCGCAAGAAAGAGAATTCCCGTTGCAATTTCTTCAGGGGTAGCCCAGCGTCCCATCACACCTTCCTTTTCAAATTCCTTCTTGACCACTTCATAAGGGACTCCACGATCTTTGGCTTGTTTGGTCACATCACCCACCAACATGGGCGTATCTGTTGCCCCGGGCGAGACTGAATTGACTCGAATATTGTACGGCGCTAAATCTAAGGCTAACGCT
>CAYGYC010000136.1:0-11211 GCA_964353755.1 uncultured archaeon
GTTCACCAGGAGGGGTGGGCTGTTCGTATGGGGGGGAAGGACCTGGAGGCGGACCATAAGAAGGAGGGGGCATATAAGGAGGGGGCGACATAGGTGGAGGCATTGAAGGAGGTTGAACTGGTTGTGAAACTCGAGAATAGACATTTGGAGGTTGATTGCCTTCTATGACAAACCTTCCACAAAATGGACAGTATTTATCCTGCAACCGAATTACTCGTTTGCAAAAAGGACAACTTTTTTGTTGGCTCATTTCAAATCATCTTTCCTTCTCGTTGCGAGATTCCTATTCTACCTTTCAGTTTCTTAAATTCTTCCAAGACACGGGTTCGAATAAACCAATCTCTTTTCTACCAAATATAGACATTCATGAATTATAAAATTATTCTAAATTATAAAAGTATAAATAAGATTAAGAGAATAAGATTATTAACTCGATGAAAGAGAATTTTTACGCAAATAATATAAGAGGAAAGATAATACAATTAGAACCAAATCAAGATAAATTGATTACAAATAGGTATTAAAGATGGAGAGATGAACCGATGATACAAAACTTTTTCCTTGATTTTATTTCCAACCCGTTTGTGGTCTACATTCTTTTAATATTGGGAATTTATTTATTAATTTTTGGAATTTCTACACCGGGAACAGGAATAGAAATCGCAGCGGCAATCTGTTTAATTTTAGCCATCGTTGGAATTGTCACCATTGGCATTGATGTTATCTCAGTGGTACTTTTTATCATAGGTATTATGCTATTTATTGTTGAAACACAAACCGAAGGCAGTTTCCATGGCACTTTTTCCTTTGGCGGGATTGTCTGTATTATTTTTGGAGGAGTTATTTTCCTTCAATCAGTCAGCGCCCTGGTCGAACCCTCACTCCACATCCTCATGTGGGTAACGTTAATGACTTTTACGATCTGCCTTTCGATCGTCTTCGGCGGGATAGCTTTGAAGGTACTCGAGTCTAAGAGAAGAATTTCAACGGAGAAATTTACTCCGTCACCAGGAGATATTGGAGTGGTGAAATCGGAGAAAATGAATCCACAGGGGCAAGTTTACCTGAAAGGGGAAGATTGGTCCGCCGAATGTGTTAACGGAGTCGCGTTAAAAGGCGAAAAAATAAAAGTTATCAAAGTCGACGGAATTCACTTAATTGTAGAGCCTGTGGAAGAAGACTAAAATATATAAAAAGGCGATATGTAGAAATAGAATTAAAAATATATCAACCGCGGTGGAAAAATGAGTGACCCAACAATCCAGTTTGTAGGACAAAAATTGGACGAAATTACCGCCAAGCTCGATTCCATGACCGAATCGATCAAGGCATTAATCAATGCCATCGTAAAAACAAATGAAGGACTAGGAGATAACGTTAAAAAACTTACCGAAACAATTGAAAGGTATACGGACACGATGACAGAACGGTCAAGAGATGATTTCGAACATTCACGAGAACTATTAACGGATGTCTCAAGAGAAATTACAATCTTGCGACAATCGACGGGTGCAGATCAAGTCATACGTGTGAATCAAGCCCTTTCTGAAATGCTCTCCCTCTTGCAAGGAGCAATTAACCCGGATATGATTCAACAACAACTTGCTGAAATCACCCAATTTATAAAATCGTATGGAGGGTCAAAGTAAAATGAGCGGACCACCCTCTTCTGGAGCATCTTTTCTGCCCTTTGTGACCAGTATAACTACCGATATATATGAGCGCATCAACCAACTGAATCAAGCCTTAGAACAGATAAAAGGTATCTTGAAGGAACTCATCATCGATATTAAAGATAATTTAAGCAAGGTTTCTGCTAATGTTGGCCAGATGATTGAGCAAGGAGAAATGAATAAGCAAATGACTTTAGAAGCCTTTGCGGATACCACTAACAATCTCATTCAACAAATCAGATCTATTCGGAATGAACAACTTCGAGAATTACAAGGACCACAAATGCAACAAACGATTGAGATGATCAATAAGACCGCGAATATTTTGGACCAGCGAATGTATGATATTCAGATTGCTATCTTGATCAATGGTATTCATGCCTTGATGAATGCTATCAAAGCAGGAAAAGTCGTCGGAGTTCCCGTCCCCTCGAAAATGCCTGTACCTACGCCGGCAAAGACTGAAACCCCGAAAGCCGGTCTTGCGGCGCCAATTCCCACCATCGCCGCCAGTACGGAAGGCACCGAAGCCGATAAGAAATTCTTTGGCAGAGGGGCTAAGAAAAAGACCCATGATGAGATCATGGAAGAAAAAAGAAAGAAAGATAAGATGTATGGTCAGTTTAGAGCCTAACCAAAAAGATCCGATGGCTTAATTAAACTATCACTGCCCCCAGGGCCTTTTCCGGGTTGACCACTTTGAGGAGGACCTGCTGGACTAGGAGCGCCTGCTTGACCCCCTTTAGCTCCACCCGCACTGGGTGCGGCAGATCCCATGGCACCCAAAAACTCTTGCACTTGCCGTAATGCATTATGGATCTCCATGGTTTGAACTCCTTTTTGCAACATGGTAATCGCGCTTTCAAGGGATTGGCTCGCCTCCATAATATTCTTCATCCCGGCACTTTGAGAAATACTTTCGAGTAAAATCACCGAATTCTTCGTTAAATTTTGAACTTCTTTTATTGAATCTTCGTTCCTTTTGACCGCCTGAACTAAATCTGTTAGAAGACGAATTATTTCAGCCATGAATTTGCTAACTTCACCCATTTCAGCCATAAAACATTCTCCTTCAAAATTTCATCTGTTGATATTGTTCTAGGTTGGCAATTTTATTAAAGTTGTGATAGGAAAAAAAGGTCTTGGAATGCTCAAACCAGGACGAATAAAAAAAATGAAAAAAAATTATTTTTCAGGATGATTTTCTTATTTTGCCTTGGTTCCTTCTCGTAAATAGCCTTCAATCGGTTTAACGAGGCTCATGAAATCCATGGGGAATATATACTTGGTCGAAGGCGAGGCGCCAATGACCTTGAACATGTCGAGAATTTGCAAAGTCATTGTTTTTTCATCTAATTTTTGGGCGACTTCGAAAATTTTATCTAACGCACTTGCAAAGCCTTCTGCTCGGAGAAGGGCAGCTTGGCGTTCACCTTCCGCTTCTAAAATGTTTTGTTGTTTAGTGCCTTCTGCAGTAAGGATCTTTGCTTGCTTTTCACCTGTTGCGATGGATATGGTTGCTTCTCGCTTACCATCTGCCTCAGTGACCATAGCACGTCGATTGCGTTCGGCTTTCATCTGCTCAACCATTGCTTTCTGAACATCTGCAGGAGGTAGAATTTCTCGGATTTCAACGGTCGTAATCTTGATCCCCCAGCGATCGGTAATTTCATCTAATTTTTCTCGCAGGATGCTGTTGATATACTCTCGCTTTGCTAACACATCATCCAATTGAATGTCTCCGATGACGCTACGCAAGGTGGTTTGCGTGACCCCCACCGCAGCGCTTCGCGTATCTTTGATTTTAATAATAGAATCCCGGGCATTAATTACCCGATAGTAGATCAAGACATCCACATCGACAGGCGCGTTATCAACCGTAATACAGCGTTGATGGGGCAAATCGAAGAAGTTCTCCCGAAGATCGACTTTATTCATCTTGTCGATGAACGGCCAGAGCCATATCAACCCTGGTCCCTTTGTGCCTTCCAAAGCTTTCCCTAATCTGAAAATCACGGCTCGTTCGTATTCTTTTAGGATTTTTACATTGGGGACAATGATGGCCAAGACAATGATGACTACAAAAACGATTACCAGAATCGTTATAATCTCTGAAGTTAGTTCAAATTGCATATTGAATATCCTCCTTAAACTTTCGCGATATTTTTTATTTTTTAGGAGTTCTGAATATTAGAAAAAAATAATCACTAAAAAAGTTATGTGTTCAAGTTTTTAAGTTTTTAAGGCGATTCCAAAATTTTTGAAGAGTGAGAAAGCGGGTCTTCCGGTCCTCATGGGTTACACCATCGGTTGTTTGATATGTAAAGGCATTTAGAGTTTTAGGACCGAGCTGAAGGGGTTTAAGGAGCGGGGAGTTCATGGTCGGAGTTCCTGCCATCAGGGTAAAGACACTGGCAGTAAGATCGTTGATGATTTGATGGGCTTCAATGAAATCTAGAGTTTTTTGAAAATCCGCAGTCGTTTCACCCGGAAATCCCACCATGAAATAGAGGAAGGATTCGATTTGATTTTGAAAGCACGTATGCAGAAGCTGGCTCGCATGAGATAAATCGATATTTTTGCCCATTAATCGTTGCATTTTGGGGCTCCCGGATTCTACTCCAAAATAGCAAGCCTGCAGCCCGAGTTTCTGATAGTCCAAGAGGCGGTGATCATTTAATTCATTAATTTTACAATTTCCTCGCCAGTGCACTTCCATTCCCGAATGAAAGAGTTTTTCAAGGGCGGGTAGAAAAGTGGGAGAGGAGGAGAAGGCATTATCACCCAAATCAAATTGGGTAATCCCATAATTTTTCACATAAAACTGAAGCTCCTCAAAAATTCTAATAGCACTTTTGGGACGAGAGGCCCCCCAAATCAATGGTTCATTGCAAAAACTACAGTGGGAAGTGCATCCTTTTGAAATTAATATATCCAGGGCTTTTATTTCGTGCAGTGTTTCTCCGGTTTCGATTAAGTCAAATTGAGGAATAGGGATGCGATTTAAATCTAAAAGGGGGGGTGGCTCAGTTCGATGAAGTTTTCCATGCGTTTGAAAATAAACCCCCGGGATGTTTTGTTTGGCAATTTCTCCCTTCAGATAGGCTAAAATTCGCTCTACTGGAAGTTCTCCTTCAGAATGATAAATAGTAAAGTCTACATAATCTAATTGCGAATAAAAGGAGGCGCGATAAAAGGGTGAGGCTTCAGGACCGCCAACAATTATAAGGGCATCAGGTTTTCGTTCTTTAATTTGTTTAATAACATAGAGTGAGGCAATGGCATTTCCTAATAGGAGCGAAAATCCATAAACATTCGAATTCAGATTAACTAATTGTTCAACATAGGAATCTAAAATTCGTTTGGTAAGAGGGATTTGCTCTCGAAATTCGTTGAAAATAGGCTGATAGAGTTTAGAACACACCGGACAAAGTGATTCAAGAACACATTGCCCATCCTTAGGATGGATAATTTGCTCGAAGCCTACCCAGGTAGAAGCCCCCCAAAGGGGATACCGGGGTAAATTCAGATCCTGTACAAGCGCATTGGTAATTTTAAAACTTTTAATCGAATTCTTATAAAACGAAATCCCATAATCACAACAAAACAAACGTTTTTGCTTTTCGTGTAAATAGGAAGCGAGAGAAACTAATCCTAAAGAGGGGCACTTTTGCGTGAACGCAGGTAAGGATACAAGAACTATATCAAATTCCATTTAGACACAGAATCCAACGAATTTCTGGTTTCCAACTCACTTTTAGAATTCCGCAATTTTTTCCTGAAAGCGTTTTAAGACCTTCTGAAATTCTAAGAACCACATCCCATCTTGAATATCAGCGACACTCTCATTTATTAATTGGATGGTAGTTTTGAGACTATCCCCTTTTTCCATATCCACAATAGTACCTTGTAGTTTTTTGAGGTTTTGCATGATCAGCATATTTTTGGAACCGATTGAGGTGAAAAACTGTTGCAATATTTCGGCTACATCATTGAGCTTTCGGGTGATGTCATCCATTTTTGCATAAATATCCTTTAAGGCTTCTGCCATTAACGGTAAAAACCGACTGGAATCTTGGACCATTATTTTTGATCTCCGACGTGTTCTTTAGGCTTCTGTTTTATTTTTTGAACAGTTTGCGAGAGATCTAATATCAATTTCTGCATTTTTACGGGATCTAGTTCTTTACGAAAAATTCCAACGAGTTCATGGATGGATTTGTTCAAATTCATTAGGTCTTCAACATGAATAATAGCTTGTAAGGTATTTACCAAACTTTCTATCTGACCAGAGACTTGACCCATTGAATCAGTGAAGTTTGATCCAATATCCTTAATAACCTTACTGATAGTATCAACTTTTTGCGAGATTTCTTCAAATTTCTTTGTAATACTCTTAAATATTTCTTCTACGCTAAGTGGTTGATTCATGCTACTTCACAATAATTGTTGATTTATCGATTAAAGAATGAAGAAGGGCGAAGCAAATGATCTTCATCTTGTTTTTCCTTATCCTTGTCTTTGTCCTTGTCCTTCTCTTTACTCGATGGTTGAGCTGAAGCGACTTCTTCTTGTGGTGTGGAAGGTGTTGGAGCTTTGATGGCAGATTTCTTTTCATCTTTCGTGGGCTTTTCTGATTCAACAGCTTCTTTTTTCTCTAATTCTTTCTTTTTTTCTCTCGGGACTTTATCTAACTCACTGATCAAGCTCTGGATTGTTAAAATTTGCATGGATTGTTGTAATTTGTTTATAATATCAGGGAGCAGAGCCGTAATATCTCCAAAATTCCCGATATTATCGATTTTTTCTGAGAATTTTTGTTCTAAGGAAGGAAGAACTTTCTTAACCACGGCTACGAATCCAGATTCAATTTTTTTATCAATGGAATCTATTTTTTGGATGAGTTCATTAGCAATTTTCGTGGATTCGGCAACAGATTTTTCTATTCTTTGTAAGGTTTGTACTGAATCCTCAAGGATTCCGGTTAATACGCGCATTAATGTATTTTCTGATTCAACATTTTGACTGGGAGGATTCGTATCAGGTTCCATTCTCAATCATCCTGATCTCATTTTTATTTTTTTCAAAGTTTTTTTTAAGTATTAAATGAATTCCCTCATTTAAATAGATAAGTAGGAATTAAATAAACTGAAGATTCTCGTTTTTAAAGAATTTTATAGATTATAGGGTAACTTTCGTTCCTTTAAGCCATGCTTCGGTTAAGAGTTTTGAAAATAATTCGCAGATTTTCGAATCCGAAGAAGAAATACCAACGTAATCTTTATTTTCTGATTCAGCAACAATACAGATCTCTTCTGCATCGCGTTCAATACCCCACCGATCCATTCCCGCGTAATTGCGAAATTCAGTATTGGGATAGGAGGTAAGTATGGTTTTATGTGCATTATTCGTTAAATCAAAAGCAGTGGCTATCCGAATATTGATCTTCTCGCTTTTTTTACGATTAAACTGCTCTAAATCCTCTATTTTCGGCACGATGAGAAAGAGCCGGAATTTGGCAGTTTCTATCAGGCGATTAAATTCTTTAATCGTTTCCACTTTCCCGACAATGAATTTTTGAAGAGCGCTTTCCGTGGGTCCCTCCCGTTTGCCTTTGAGGATTTTATCTTTTTCGACCAGTTCTTTTTGTTGGGTAATCACCGTCTCTTCTAAGACCGCTAACTTCGATTTTAACTCCTTAACATTCCCATGTTCCGATTTAATGTTGTTTAATTCATCCTCTAATTTTATATTATCTTCTTGGATTGTAGAAAGCGCATTCTGTAAGCGCGAATTTGCCTCATTCAATTCGCGATTTGTTTTTTCATACTGCTCGATTTGTGAGTGTAAATCTTGTAATTGTGCAGCAATTACCTCATCATCAGAAAATTTTGCCTCAAATGCATTCAATTTTTCTTCAAGTTCTTGGGCTTTATTAGCTTGCTCCTTTATCTTCATGTAATCTTGTTCAAAGTCCGTTATCTTTTTTTCTATCTCTTCAAAATCAGTCAGTACTTTTGTGGGCAATTTTAATTACACTCCTAACAATTTTAACTTTTAGTTGTAAGATTTTGTGCGGCTTTTTGCCACTCTTCTTGAAGGGCTTTGATATATTTAGGTTCTATCAATTTTTTTTCCTGTAATCGAATAAATCCACGTGCTATTAATTTATTTGCTTCTTCTTTTAAAAATAAATTTTGGGCTCTACAATTTGTTTCAATTGTTTGAGTTAAGGGGGATTGTGATGCAAGGAACCCTTCAACCTTATCTTTAAGAATGGTATAAAAGGAAGAATGAAAGGCATCAACTGGCACCCAGCGATTCGACTTTATTTCTTCTGACAAAATAGAAGGGGGTAATAACAGAAACTTTTTTGCGTTATTAGGTAAAATGATCCCAGCCAAATACATAGAAATCCAAATCTCGGTGATGGGCATGATTAAATTTAAAGTTCGACCAGATATTGACCAATGAAGTAAATAATCGATTTCATTTCGACAATCCCACACGCGATCTAAAATTTTTTTGTCCAATTCCTGATATTTTTCTTCAATTTGTTTTTTTTGGGTGGAAGAGGCTGCGTTAGCATGAGACGATTGCCATTTTTGGAAATTTTGGTGGATATTCTGTTGCAAAAGGTGCCACTTAGAAATCGTTTCTTCAATATTTTTTAAGGCTTGATTATATTGCATGGTAATTCCAATTAAGCTATCGGTAGAGATGACCGGCTCCAATTTTATAGCGGTGGTAGGTTTATCGGTCGCCAGTTTAATTAATGGAACCAATCCATGAATTATATCCGGCCCCATAACCCCCTTAATTCGCAGGACGCCTTTTAAAGGCGCATTTAAGTCATTCATACATTGGGAAAGGAGATCTAGTCGCGCCTGAGGATCTCCAATGTCTGTTTTTAGCAGGGATAAAATGGTGCTGTCCGATGAAAGAAACTCAGTTTTTTTCATTTGTAAATCAAAAACAAATAACCCATCGATTCCAATATAATTCTCTGAACCCGCTTGGATGAACATAAGTGGCCATAAGATTTTTGAGAAAAATTGATAGGTTCCTTGTCCATGCCGACGTTTGTCATACTCCAGCAACGCAAACATTAAGGCTAATTCCATATCAG
The DNA here is from genome assembly GCA_964353755.1 of uncultured archaeon. Lineage (GTDB taxonomy): Archaea > Asgardarchaeota > Lokiarchaeia > Helarchaeales > HEL-GB-A > CAYGYC01. The sequence continues at coordinate 8,803 of CAYGYC010000136.1, forward strand.
GGGTTATTATGGAGAGATCCCGTTCATGTACTAACACTGGAGCAATGAGTCCTGGCATTCCCACGCCACTTCATGATTGTAAATCTTATTTTATAATAATTATCTTGATTCCCTTAATATACTCTTTGATAACGAGAGGTCTAATTGACTAAGACACGACTAGTAAAATCAAAAAAGGAGTTATTTGACCAAGGAATTCTGTTACTTTTAATCTTAATTCGAAGTTTTATTGGTTTTTAATCTTATTATAGTAATTCAACACCGCATCCCGGGCGAGCTGTTGAAAGGCACGCCGTACATTTAAGCCCTGTATGGCGATGGTGTCATAGACTTGGACCTCAAGGTCTTCTCCTGTCAGCGGGCTTTTGACCTTCTCCAATCCTTTCTGTTTCAGTATGTCCATGACTTGTGATCGTTTCATTATGTTCGGAAGGTCCTGTTTGTTTATCATGAAAATGATGGGAATTTTCTTTCCTAAGTCAGCTCCGAGATGCTCAATTAACTCCTCTAAACTCCATGTATTCTCTTGTAGCTGTTCTATTTGCGAATCCCACACAAAAATGATTCCATCCACCCCATTCAGGATCGTCTTCCGTTGGAATTTGTGGCGTCTTTGTCCAGCCACGGTATAAACTTGGAGCTTGACATTGGCGATTCCCGCGACCATGCGGTCGAAGAATAAAGTTCGTCCCGTAGGATCTACAATGGATTGCATTTTACCTTCTGCCAATCCTTCTTTTTTAAATAACCATTTAACTGCGGTTGTCTTTCCCCCTAGTGAAGGTCCCCAATATACAATCTTGAAATATAATTTTCCATCAGCACCGCGGCTCGGCATCTTTACTCAAACCTCGACTAATCGAATCACTCTATAATCAGCCCATTTTATTAGGCGGGCTCTATTTTTAGAATTTCTTCGATCACACCTCTTGGAAATTAATCCTTTTTATGGGAGAAATGCTATCCATCACAGATTAATTATTTAAAGATAAGGGAAACTAAATTGAATTAAATTAATGGTTTGAATTTAATAATCTTTTGCTTTAATAACATCATGTTTCAAAAAATATTGTTTTCGTGGATTTAAGAATTTTTTGAATGTACCATTAACTCCACAGAGCTTATTTGGAAAAATGTCCCGAGTGTATATGGATTTAAAAGGATTTTCCGAATTATAGTGATAATTTAAAAGTGGCTATTTTTTTAATCGCTTCCATCTGAGCATGTGGAGCCTGATCTGGTTTCAGGTCATTGGATTTACAATAACGAATTTCTAAAACAGTTTCTTCATACTTCATTCAAACAACCAACTATCATTAATTTGATTGGGATGGGATTTTTCCTTTCACTTAATTAAAGGCAATGTTATCAAAGGAACATGGATAATTTTGGACAAAAAAGAGCCGTAGAAGGAGGGAAAAAAATGGTATTTATTTCCTATAGAGATTCTACCAAACTTTTGCCGGCGGCGATCCCGGCATCCAAGGCTTTGAGATTTACTTCGGCATCGGGAGTTCGCTCTCGAATTATCGCTTTGATGGAATTTAATTTTAAGGGGATACGATTTGTAGAGTAAGCGACCCCTAAAAGAATGATATTCGTGAAAAGAATATCATGGAACTGTTCAACGGCGATAGCCCCCGCATCAACCAGTAAAATATGCGAAGATCCGGACACATCTTTAATCGCGGTTACGATGGTCTCAAGGGAGGGATATTCCATGGCACCGGAGATAATGGCACAGGGGGGAATAGTGCGACTATTCAATACAATGAAGGTTTTTTCGGACAGGTAAAGGGCATTGCGGAGCATTTCGACCGGTTCAACCCCAATCGCCAGATCAGCTTCCCCATAATTTAAAGTGAGGGAACTTAACAGTAAATCGTCATATTGTTCATGGGGCTCTAGAATGAGAAAGCGAGTCCCTACTTCGGTAGCCCCTTCGCGCTGGGAAAGCCCGTGTTTTTCAGCCCCGAGAATTTTTTTGATTTTGCCACCTTCCAACTTTTCGCGCAAGGCAGCATATTCTAGGATCCGTTTTAATGTCATAATCCCCTGCCCCCCAACACCACAAATGATCGCGCTCCAGATTCGCACTTTATTCACCTCCCTCGAAATGCGGATTTAAAACCGTATGGATGACCGCGCTATTCGGACAGATTTCGAAACATACGCCACAGCTAACGCAGCTTTCTGGATCAATGGCCATATGGCGCTCATTTCTACGTAGCGCCGTGCAACACAATTTTTCGGCACATGTGCCACACATTTGGCAACGCTCGGATTCAATCCAATAGATATCCGTTTTCAGATCTGGGGTTTCACTTCGCAATTTCCGCATTTTTTTCTTGACTTGAAGCATACATTCACGTTGCGAAACAATCACTTTGACTCCCCGCTGTTTTCTTG
>CAYGYC010000137.1:0-11201 GCA_964353755.1 uncultured archaeon
TTTCCATCCTTTGAAGCGATAGAAAAGATGCTGTCTCTTTTTGCACAATGGGATGTGAAAAATACCATAGGACGCCCATTTGTTAAATGTCAGGATAATCATGATGTCGCTAAAAAATTATATCAAATTACCAAAATCGATGATTTAATTGAGATTATTCCTGCCCATGTCATGACACCCCAAGGCGTATTTGGGTCCAATAATCCTATTAATCATCTCACAGACTTCTTTGGAGAGGCGGTAGAGCTCATCCATGCGGTGGAAACCGGTTTAAGTGCGGATCCAATTATCCTAGGCTTAATTTCGGAACTCGATAAATTTACCCTACTTTCGTTCAGTGATGCGCATTCTCACCAGCTGGCGCGGCTCGGTCGCGAATTCACCACCTTGAATATTGCTAACCTCACCTACCCGGCCATTATTGAGGCCATTCGCACCAATCAGGTTATTCGAACTTGTGAATTTAATCCCGCGGAAGGGCGCTATTTCCTCTCAGGACATCGTGCCAAGAAGCAAGGGCATGGCGACAAGTTTTGTGTCTTTTCGCCCAGTTATACTCCCAAAAATAAAATATGTCCCATTTGTCAGAAAAAATTAACCGTGGGTGTCCTTGAACGAGCTCTTGAATTAAATGTTTCTTTGGAGGGTCACCGTGAATTAGGCTACTTGCCGCCCAAATCGCGCGATTTCGTGCATACAGTGCCTTTAGTTGAAATTATTGCAGAATTTCGCGGTATCAAAAATCCGGATTCTAAAATGGTTTTAAAAGAATATCAAAAAATAGTTGCGGCGTTGGAAAATGAGTGTGAAATGTGGTTTATGAAACCCGAACTAATTGAAAATAAGTTAAACGGTATTATTGAAGATGATCTGATTCATGCGATTATTGAAGTTCGGAAAGGCAATTTTTCGTTCCAACCCTTCGGCTTTGATGGCACCTATGGGCATTTAAAGATTGGAGAGAAGCATGACTACTTCAATGTTAATATCTCTCCGAAAAGCCCTCAAAAAACGCTCTTTTAATTATTAAGTAGATTGTCCAGGGTTTTCAGAGCGAACCGGCTTCACGATTAACCGCAGTCCATCAACCTTGACGACTTCGATTTCCTCATCCTTGAAAATTGGTTCTGTCCCTTCAACGGCAATGGCAGTCCATTGCTCAGATTTCACAAGTACCTGCCCTTCTGGCTTCAGATCTAGTTTTACATAACCACGCACGCCTACTAACCGGTCTATATCTAATTCCGACTTTAACATTTTAGTTTGCATGACTTTGATGGCAATGAGCGAGAAGAAGGCAATAAAGACCGCACTAATGCCGAATGCCGCCCATTTTGCGCTTCCCAGAAAAGTTGGGATGGTCCAATAATTCCCCGAGGGAATGATGAATAAACTGGCGATCGCGATGCATATCCCGCCTGCAATTGCTAGAGACCCATTAAATCCCACATTGAACTTTATTTCGGCGAGGAAGAAAGCCAACCCAAGGATAAACAGCACCACAGCCCCCACGGCAATTCCGATAATGCCTATGCCAATCAAGCCGATGACTAAAGCAAGCGCGCCTATTATTTCATCCCAATGGGTATTCGTTGTGGTGATTCCAATAATGAGTCCGAAGGAGCCAATCGTTAAAAAGACAGATACTACGGTAGGGTTAGTAATGAATCGAATGAAATAGACCGCAATACTAGTATCATACGGGATAATCGTGGCGGATTTAATATTCAAGGCTGTGAAATTCACTTTTTCGGTATAATTGTAGGGACCTCCAAACGAAGGAACTAAATCAAAATTGATATTTTTCACCAACGTATAACTATTCAACTGGTTTAGCAAATCTGTTAAATCATTTGCAATGAATTCGGTGATATTATAATTTAACGCTTCTGACGGTCCCAAATTGGTGTTTAGGGTAATGAACTCTTCTGCTAGCGTTGTATTTCGATGATGAAATTCGGCATGTTGCACCATCAATTCGATTAACGCATTGAGATATTTACTATCCGTGATAGGCTGCCCACTATTATCAACAGGTTGGCAACTTCCGAGTACTGAGGGTGATGCCATTGCCGTGATATGAGATGCCATCATAAGATATGTACCACCAGACCAAGATGCTCCGCCTGGGGGTATCCATATACAAATAGGGATCGGAGAATTATCAAACTTTTTCATTATTTCTTTCACGGATGCTACCGTACCTCCTGGGGTATCCAGTTCTACGGCAATAAGATTCACACCTAAGCTTTGAGCGGTCGCTATCACATCATCAAACAGGACCTCCTCTGCTAGGCCGATATCGTTATCGAGCGTTACCTGTAACACAGAAGATGTCCCATTTGCGCTTGTATTCTGTGGAAGGGCAAGGGCAATTAGTGGTAGTAGGAATAGTAAAAGGAGTAACGGTTTTTTCTGCATACATGAGTTCTAAAAAATTATGACCTTTTAAAGCTTAGGACTTAAAAAAGATATAAAGGAAAAAAGCCTCATAATATTTGGTGAAGATAGGATTTGCCATTCTTTCAGCATCGTGAAGTGATCAAAGAATCGGATCTGTTCATAAAGACAGATAAACGGAAGGCGATAAAAGCCGCTATTTTAAGCATTAAATATCATCGACATCAATTGGAACAGTATATTGTCGACCATCCAGTGTTTTTAACGACCCTTGAACCAATAAAAATAGAGAAAGATGCACCGGAAGTAGTTGCTTTGATGGCAGAGGGGGGAGAAATTGCAGGAGTAGGGCCAATGGCAGCAGTTGCGGGCGCCCTTGCCGATCTAGGGGTTAAACAGATGATCAAATTAGATGCCAAGGTTGCGATTATTGAAGACGGGGGTGAAATTGCAGGTATTTCGAATGTCCCCATAAATGTCGGAATTTTCGCTGGAACCTCTCCGTTATCAGGGAAAATCGGCTTCCGCTTTGAAAGGGATGATTTTCCCATCGGACTAGGGACGAGTTCAGGGACGGTCGGTCATGCCCTAAGTTTCGGGGAAGCGGATGCCGCCACCGTCCTGGCTAAAACTGCAACACTTGGGGATGCCGCTGCCACAGCGGTATGTAATGAAGTGAAAGGTTCAGATTACGAAAAATCGGTTCAAAAAGGATTAGAACGCGCTGAAACAATAGAAGGGGTTCGTGGCGCATTTATTATCCGAGGTAAATTTGCGGGAATCGTTGGTAAATTGCCGCAACTCCTCAAAATTTCGGGGGATTCGTGGAAAATTCTGACTGAGCGGTATTCAAATATCATTCCCTCCGATTTTACCCTATTATAGAAATTTACAGAATTAATGATATAATTAATAGCAAATAATTTTGCTATGGTTTATAGCAGAATTTATATTTAAGGAATTCATAAAAAACAGTAATGGAGCAAATCAATTTCCGAGTAAGCGTGGACGAAAAACAGGTTTTAAAAGCTCTGGCGGACCTAAAAGGAATATCCGTCACTGAATTTGTCAAATTAGTAATCTTAAAAGAGATAGGTCCAATACGGGTAGAGTTGGCTTTTCAACTACTTACTGCAGGGAAAATCACCCGTAAACGGGCATGGTTATTATCAGGACTTACATACCACGAGTTTATGTTGGAATGGGAAAATCGACATGCAGAAGAGATTATTCCTGAAGCTATACGCGAAAAGGAACTCAAGGATGCGTTAACTATCGATTTTAAAAAATTTCTCAAAATTTCACTTGACAACTCCCATGAATCAACGGCTCGGCAATCATAAGTCCGGTACTGCAATGCCTATTTGGTGAAAATTCTTGATTTTGCTAGCGGATACATGTTTTTTAAACCATATGCGAGATATCTCAGAAGCCAAAATCTACGATTTCTGTGAGTTATGGTCAAAATTCCGTTGGGGAATCACGCCTGATATCCAAGAGGAACTGGATCATTTCAAAGTTTTCGAATTTTTCCCAATAACCAGTGCCTATATCATTCCAGTGAGCAATAACGAGATTGCAACTACACTAGCTAACCACCCGATCTTAAGAAATTTTGATCAAGCAGATCAATCCCTTATCATCGCAGCAATTCGGGAAGATGGGATAATTCTCACAGATGATGGAGATTTATTAATGGAATGTATTGCCTTAGGCCTGCATGCAATGAGTTTACCAGTCTTTTGTATAGGTCTTGTGAAAAGTGAATTGTTATCCAAAACGGAGTGCTATCATCTGTTGATGTTCTGGGAAACCCATCATCGATATGCTAAAAAAGATTTAAAACGATGGAAAAAGCAATGGCAGGTTCTATAATTACAAGACTTGTCTAAAATGAAGGAGAATTACATAAAAAAATTGTTTTATTTGATATAGCCATGTTTATACAAGTATTCGGCCACCAGAATCTCGCCTTTGGCGGCGCCTCGTTTGGTATTATGAGAGAGGACCGTATATTTGAAGCCACCAAATTCCGTTTTTTCGAGTCCCCCTACGACAGCGGCCATTCCACCATAGCGTTCTGCATCAAGTCGTGGTTGAGGTCTAAAGGGATCGTCGGTCACAATAATCGGGGTTTTAATTGCAGTGGGATATTCGTTTGGATCAAACCCAGGCCATTCGCGTAATACGGCCTTAATATCATCGACTTCACACGGCTCTTTGGTTTTAATAAAGATACTTTCCATATGCCCATCCAAAGACGGTACGCGGTTGCATTTACAATCCAATTTAAAGGGGGCATTGGCGATCTTCTCATTCTCCAGTTTCCCAAGAATTTTCAACGTTTCCTTTTTGACTTTTCCCTCTTCATTTTTTATAAAAGGAATTACGTTAGCCGTGATATCATAGGAGGGAACGCCGGGATAACCCGCACCTGAAACAGCTTGCATGGACACCATAATCACCCATTCCAATCCATAAGATTCATAAATGGGTTTTAATGACATAACGAGACCGACAGTCGTGCAATTGGGTCCTGGAACAACGAAGCCTTCCCACGCTCTTCGTTCTTTTTGGATATTAATTAATTCAGTATGCTCATTATTAATTTCCGGAATCAGAATTGGCACATCATCATCATATCTAAATGCGGAGGCGGTGCTTATAACGGGTTTATAGTGGGCATATTTCTCTTCATATTGTCTCGCTATTTCACCAGGTAAAGCGGAAAAAATCACATCCACTTCTTCATAATTGACATTATCCACAAGTCCAATTACTTTCTCCCAAATTTCCTCCGAGGGAGGATTTAAGGTCAGCCACGTGGTCACTCGTTCGCGATATTTTTTACTAGCAGATCTTTCAGACGCATAGAGCGCAGTAATTTCAAACCAAGGGTGATTTTCCAATGCTTCAATAAATTGCTGACCCGCCATTCCGGTAGCGCCTAGTATTGCAGCTTTCAATTTTTTCAATCAAACATCTCTGGAGTTTTTTTATTTTAGGAACATAAAAAATCGTTAAATAAAAAATTACTGTTTCTTACCCCCTTTTTTTATAGGCGAGCGTAAAAGATAAGAATAGAAAAGAATCTCCCGTATTAATAAAAAAGATTTGGTTTCATGAGAAAGTGAGGGTAAATGGTAGTAGCTCCCTTAGTTTTTGTCAAAATGGTCGAGTTAAAGCTAGAAGATTCGGTAAGAGATGTTGTGAAATCCATAGAACCGCTATTAACTGCATATAAGGGAGCAGATATTCGGTTTCAAGAGAAGGATAGCGGAATGATTACTGAATTTACTATTGGGGCTGGTGTAAATACGAGTAACGCATCAATTTCCATTGTACCCAATTCGTCCAGTAGGGCAAATTTTTCTTTAAAAATAACCTCCGCAGAAAATATCAGAAAAATTGATATTTTAATTGAAGATATACTGCTGCATATTATATCAGCTTTAAAAACAAAAGAAAAAGGGAAAATAGTAGAGAAGGGGAAAATTTGTCCTGAATGTAAAATTTTAAATGAAGTGGAAGGGAAATTTTGTAAAGAATGTGGATTTAATTTTTTAAATCCTTCACTGCCCTTAGCTAAACCCGCTCTGCCTCACCTTACCAAAGGCGCTGCAGAGCTGAGTACAAACCGGGAAAAAAAACCAGAAACAATGGTAGAGACCTTAAACGCAAAATACCCCGATCAATATGAATGCGAACTCTGCGAAATGAAATGCGCTTATAAAGATCCTTTTATTTTGATCCTAACGGATAATCGTAATTTGCAGGAGCCCTTTAAAAAATTTGATGAATTCCTTCGTACCAAAGATATTGCAATGTTTTCCGATTATATTTATGAGTACGCGAGTGGGCAGATGAAAAATTATACCCAATTCTCGAATCGTGAATTGAATAATATTGCCTATTGCATTTTCGCCGTTTTAAGTTTCCACATCTTGATGAAGGCGGACCAAAAAATCCGCTTGACCTTTGCAAGTAAAATGAAAGAACGAATAAATCTGCGGTTTAATAGAGAGCATCCTTCCATTTCGGGAAGTAGTTTACTTGGTACTGAAGCAAAAGCAGCTTTACCCAGTATTAAAACTGGAACGCTTCGGATAGAAGAAAATAGATGCCCATATTGCTACAAAAAGTTTGATGAAAGAACCCTTAAACTGAAAATTAAAGGATATGTCGTTGAATGTCCTAACTGTGGATACACACTTTAACGCGTCGCATATTATATGGTTTTATAGGCAATATTCCGATTTTTCTTCTAATTCTAGAGATTGATCCTTTTCAGAGAAATATATTTAAAAGGATTTAGAAAAATTACTAGATAATCAATATGTTTAAGACGAGTAAATAAGAGATAAATTAAAAATTAAGAGATTTAAAGAAAATCTCCTCAGATATAACCGCGATTATATAAGGCAGATCAAAATGGCAGAAAACACAGACGAGATTTTGGATCAAGCAGATGAAGCGTTCGATAATGAAGATTATGAACTCGCCCGGAAAAAATTTAAACAAGCCATGAAGCTCTTTCAAAAAGAAAATGACAGCAAAGGTGAATGTATCTGTTTAATTGGCATAGCTGAAACATTTTCCTCCGTTGAAAATTGGGAAGAAGCAATGAAATATTATGAGAAATGTCTCAAAATTGCTATGGACCAGAATAATGAGGATGATATTTATGCCTGTTATGAGGGTTTAGGTGATTCCTATTCGTCTTTAGAACAATGGAATGAAGCCAAAAAGTATTATGAAAAAGGGTTAGAAATTGCCAGAAAATTGAATGATAAAGAAGGCGAATTCTCTTGTTTAATCAATATAGGACATACCTATTCTTCTCTCCAAGAGTGGGATCGGGCAATTAATTACTTTAATCAAAGCACGGAAATTGTAAAATCTCTGGATAATCCCGAACTCGAATTCCTCTGTTTAATAGGCATCGGCGATGCTTATTTTGGCGCTGAAAAATTCAATGATGCGATGGACTACTATGACAAAGCGCAAAAAATTGCCTCTTCTGTCAATGAGGATGATGAAGCCTCTTGCTTAGAAAGTATGGGGGACTGTTTAGTGGCGCTTGGAAAAGCTACCGAAGCTATTGAAAAATATCAAATGGCGCTCAAAATAGTCAAAAAGACTAAAAATCCACCCTTAGAAATCATAAATCTAATTAAAACTGGAGATGCCTACGCCATTGATAATAAAAAAGCCGAGGCTCTTGAATCCTATCAGAACGCTCAAAAACTGGCAAAGAAAATAGAAGATAAAGAGCTTGAATCTTTAGCTCAGGATTGTATAAGTCAATTATCCGGTTAATTTTTCAACTAATTTTTTTACAATAATGGCTTAATTTAAAACTACAAGCCATAAATGTACAAATTTTCTACTTTTTCCGTTTTCCTGTTCGTCGTGCAGCAATCAGCCCTACTTTTCGCCCGGGTGGTGCATTTCGCGAAACGCACTTACTGTGCTTCCCTACATGCTGGTGTGCGCCTCCACCGAACGGATGTGAGGCCGCAACCATGGCGACACCTCGGATGCTGGGGTATTTCCGGTGGCGTGCCTTGCAAAGGTGATATTTATTTCCCGCCTTGACAAAGGGCTTTTCTTTGCGTCCGCCACCAGCTACTACACCGAGGGTGGCTCGACAGTTGGGATTACAGCGTTTCGATTTTCCTGAGGGAAATTTAACTAGGACGCCACGAGCTTCTCGCGTTACGACAGTACCATACGTTCCTCCCGCACGGACAAATTTTCCGCCATCGCCAGGCTGCGCTTCGACATTAAAAACGGAGCTTCCTTCTGGGATATCCTTTAACGGCAAGGTGTCACCAATTTTTAATTCTTCCGAAGCCCCCACTGCGATTTGATCGCCAATCATAACGCCTTCAGGAGCGATCATATATGATTTTTTACCATTTGCATATTTAACTTGTAGAAGAGGCGCACTACGTCCGCCTTCATGTCTAAAGTTAATTACTTCGCCCCTTAAGCCGTCCTCTGTATAAGTAGTCGGATGAGGATATTTAATTGCACCGATTTTCCTTGATCGTTTCGCGATAAAAGTGGGACTTCCCTTTCCGCGTCTTTGCACTTTAATTCTTTTACCCATTCAGTTCCGCTCCAATTTTTAGAAGATATTCAGTTTGGTGGCGACATCTGCTGCACTATAATCAGGAGACAGACGCACATATGCTTTTTTAATTCCAACAGGAAGAATTAATGTATTAACTTTCACGACTACGACGTTATATAATTTCCTGACCGCCCATTTAATCAAATGCTTGTTTGCATTCCTTTTTACAATAAAAGTTAGCTTATTTTCTTTCTCGAGTAGATCGAATGCGGCTTCGGACATCACTGGGCGTATAATGATTGAATATGGATCCATATTATCATCTCAAAGGTATTAAAAAAGACCTATGGTTTCATAGTAAAAATGAAAATGGTATTAAAAAAGTTTTGTCTTGAACTGACCTTAATAAATTAATCATATTCATGATCTACTATTTCAACAAAGTTCAAACAAATTTCAAAAATAGATCTCAGCACTTTTTTATCGAGATTTTCGGGGGTGTCCTTGATTGAATGCCAATTTCGTGGTTTTTTCAACGCGCCATCAACAACGACAATTGCTCCCGCTTTATAACCGGCATGTACATAACGGCAAGCATCAGTACTCCCTAAAGGGATTCTCCCAATTCCACACTTCATAACATCGGGATTTTCCGTTTTGAGCAATTCGTACGCCTTTTGAATTCTTTCAATGACCTCCATACTATAGGTAGCGTGATGCTGGGTATCTTTGTGAATGAGAAAAATTTCTGTTCCAGCTCCACACGAATCCATCACAATGGCGTACGAATTATCCAATAGTCCTAATTTCCCGTATTTATCGACGAATGCTTTTGCCCCTTTATCACCTTCTTCTTCACTTCCTTGGGAACCAACCCACACTTCAATGTTTCTAGGACGATGTTCGCTTAAATATTTACCAATAGCAATCGAAAGTGCACTAGAAGCGAGATTATCATTGGCGCCAAGAGTATCCGTGTCTCCAAGAAATCCGCGTATGGTATAAATAAAAAAGGGATAAAGAGCGATTAATAAAATCAAATAAATTAGATCGATCAATCCCCATGAAAAAATCCCCCAATCGCCCCATATAATAATAGATCCATTTAATTGTTGGATAAATTTTACCAATGAAAAGGTCACCGTAATAATAATAAAGGATATTCCGAGAATAAATTTATACATCGGCGGATTCTTTTCATAACTGGCTATCGTCATCTGTTTGGGGCTATCCGTGTGCCCTTCAAAGATAATTCGAAATTTGGGTTTATTGCTGGGTTTTATTACACCAAACGCGTTGCTCGACGTTCCCTTCTTAAAAAGGAATCCAATCCATTCTTTCATCAAGAATAATTCTGTATATAAAACAAATATACCCCATAAGATAAAAATTAAAGAAAAAAGGGGGCCAGGAAATTTTAATGGCATAAAAATGAAAGAGATTCCTGCCAAAACTCCAACTACTTTAAGCAAACCTTGAGGATATATATGAGGATAGGTTTCAAATTCATCAATAAATGTTTCATCACAGAATTTACTTAATTCATCTTTTATCCAGCGCTGTGCCTCCTTCTCTCCATTACTACAGGAATAACGCGGCCCAAATTTCTTACAAATGGTATCCACGATATTATATATATATTCAACATCAGATTCGCTAGATTTCACTATCTCGCCCGTTATTAAATGACTTTAGGGAGTAAAATATTTAACAAACAATGGTGCAATACTAATTTTAGCGCATTCCGAATCTACTGAATTGGTCCCGATAATATCTGTTGCACCTGCTTGCAATATACGCATTTTTGCATTCTCGATTAATAAAGCGTGGGAGCAAACAGCGTAAATCCGTTTTGCCCCTTGAATTTTAGCCATTTCAATTGCTTTTGCCATAGTGCCGCCCGTACTAATAATATCATCGACCAAGATGATATCACGGTTCTTCACATTCATCTCCTTAAATGTAACAGTAATTTCTCCGGTATGGCGATCTCGTGATTTAGACATGTAAGTACTTTCGCATTTCATAATTTTAGCGGCTTTTTGCGCTTTCTCCAGCGCCCCTTCGTCGGGGGCCACAATCAGGGGATTTACAAGGGGTATCTTTTTGAAATACTCGATAAACAGATCCAAAGCTACGAGATTATGGGTTGGAATAGTGAGAAATTCTAAAACTAACTCCGAGTGGATATCTAATACGTAAATCTCATTTGCTCCCAGAGTTTCAATGGTTTTACAAATTATTTTTGCGCTAAGGGGCTCTCCATCGAGAAATTTCTTATCCTGCCGTGAGTAGGCAAGATATGGTACAAACACCGTAATTTTACCCGCCTCAGCACATCGGGCGGCATCAATCAGTTGATATAATTGCATTAAATGTACGTCTTGGGGCGGATAGGTGGATTGAACGATAATGACATGTTCGCCTTTCAAGGGTTTATCAATCCGAACATAAACTTCGCCATCTGGAAAATTCTTGAATGTAATCGGTGCGAGTATTGCACCTTTTAATGAATTCGCAATTTCTACTCCCAATATTTGAGAAGCAGGTCCTGGAACCACAATCATTTTCAGCCACCGTTTGAAATCCTATATTTTATTACTATAAAAATTTTAATAATATATTTGTTTTATCTTTTTATTGTTAGTTTCTACTATTTTATTTGCGATGATTCAGTGTGAAGGCAAAATCAAGTAGTTAAAATAATATAAACGGGAAAGTC
>CAYGYC010000138.1:0-11131 GCA_964353755.1 uncultured archaeon
TTTAATGAATTCTTTGGGAAATTTTTCCATGGTGATGGAGTACTTTTTAAACCCTTTACATTAAGAAATCAATTCAGCACGCTTAATTTAAAAAATCCATAAAAAAGATAAGTATGACAGCGATTCATAGACCTGGAACTATCTACACATTATTACCGAAAGTAGGATCGGAAAAAAGTCAATTACTAACTAAAGATAAATATTTAGACCTTGCAAATTCAAAAACCTTAAAAGAGTTTATTTCTAAACTTCAATCGACTCCGTACGGTCAATTACATATTCAGGAGAATTTCAGTCTAGAATTGCTAACGTTTTTTTTTAAAGAAGCCCTTTTTCGAGTTATCTCAAAACTGATAAATAATTCTCCCAAAAATTATCGAATTTTTTTTCAAGCATACTTAGTAAAATACGAAATGGAAAACATAAAGACTTTATTGAGAGGGTTTCATACAAATGTCAACCGGGAAGAACTTTCAAAGAATTTGCATTATTCTGTAGAAGCCCTTCTTGGAAGGGAACGGTTAATTCGAGAGTGCCTTGAAGAACTAGACCTACATTCTCTGGTGCAAACCCTGAGTAAACTTCCGTATGGGAAGGTAATTAGAGAATCTTTTCTTTTTTTTGAGCGAGAACAATTTTCTTTCTTTCATTTTGATGTATTTCTGGATTTGAAATATTTTCAGGGCCTTTGGAATGCGCATCAGAAATTGGATCGAAAAAATCGAGGGATAGTTAGAAAATTCATTGGATTGGAACTGGATTGCTACAATCTTGAGACCATTTTACGTGCTAAAAATTTAAAACTCGCTAGTTCTGAAATTTATCAAATGATCACGAGGCAATTCTATCGTTTAAAACAAGAATTTTTGGATCATCTAATTAATGACGAGATACTAAGTGAAGAATTATTTGGAAAACTGGGAATACGGGATAAAAGGGAATATAATCTTCGAGACCCTCAATCAATACGTCATTTACTGAAGCGAGAAACATTAAAATTAATTCATAATTTTTATTGTAAAGCTGGGTTCAATATTGGAAAGCCCTTTGCGCTTTTAAAACATAAAGAAATAGAGATAGAAAATTTACGAAGAATTAGTATAGGAATTCACTATCGAAAACTTCCTGACGAGATTATGAATCGATTATATATTGTCGAAAATATATAAAGGAGTTATTTGAAATGGAAAAGATGATTGAAGCTTTGGAGAAAATTGAAGAAATTGGGGAGGAAATTATTAAAGAAGGAGAAGATAAAGCTGAGCAAATTATGAATTTAGCTAGACAGAAAGTTGCACAGTTACGAGAACATGAAATCGAAAAGGCTAAATCTGATATTAAAAAATTATATAAAAAATATCAAGGGGATCTCGAAAAGGAGATAAAGAATCTTATTGATAAAAAGGAAGAAATGCTAAAATTCATCTCAGAACAAGATATTGATAAAATTGATTTAGATGAAATTATTCAGAAAGAAATTATCGAATTATAATCTTTTTTTTCGGTGCTTCCTTCCTTTGTGAGGAATTATTTTTACGTTTTTATCTAATTCTTTCTCCTCTACTATTAAATCTCCTTCTATATCATCTGCTTTTTCTATGATATCACCTAATTCGGATTCGCATAATTTTTCAATGGTGGTTTCATAAATATTTGATTGTTCTTCAATTTCATGCTCAATTTTTTCTTCTTTTTCCTTAATTTTGTCTCGCAATCGTTTTTCCAATTTAGGAATTCCTCATATATTTATCTTAAATTATATTACAAGCAAATATCATTTAAAATTTATTTTTTCAAAAAAAAGCAGGATGGTTAAATTTTTGTTATTAAGAATTACTTTAATTTTCAGTTAAAGATTGAAATACATCGGATAATATCCTTTTTTGGTGATTGAAATGGCTACTGAGAATAAAGTGGTTGAAGTAGAGCTTAAATGGAAAGAAAAAATGAAAGTTTTATCATTCATTCGTGACCTTAACCCACTTATGATAGAAGATTTGGAGAAAGGTGATAAAGAAGCTCCTTCACCAGTTGAAATGTTCTTAACTTCTATCGGAGCCTGTTTAATCATGTCTTTTATTTATTGTCTCTCTATTTCAGGTGTGGATTTGAACCCCAATGATTTTCAAGTGAAAGTATCAGGAACAGTCGGGCGCGTCGCTGATCGATTACGGTTAATCGATGTAAAAGCCCATTTCATCATCAAATCAAG
Source organism: uncultured archaeon (assembly GCA_964353755.1). Taxonomy (GTDB): domain Archaea; phylum Asgardarchaeota; class Lokiarchaeia; order Helarchaeales; family HEL-GB-A; genus CAYGYC01. Next base: position 2,213 of record CAYGYC010000138.1, read on the forward strand.
GGAAGATAACCTGAAAATTCAAAAATGCTTTAAAAAATTCCAATCGTTCTGCATTCTTTCAGAATCGATTCATGTGGGGATCGCATTTTCCTGTGATTTGAAATTTGAAGGGAAAAAATAAAATTTAAGGGCTTCCAAGGGGCCACATATTCGGCCGGGGATTGACCTCTCGGCCCGTAGAGGCATCAAGCAAATCGCGTAAATCTAGCCCACATGTGAGATTGCCGAGAATCCAACCATTCCCAGACCAGATCGGAGCCATCATATCCAATTCGCCTTGAATAATACGCACAAAATCGTAATATTTCATGTGAATTATCAAATCAGGTTCCGTGTCGGGGATTCCGGGCTTGATGTCCGTCGGGTTGATCATGATACGCACATACTCGACTTCTGATTTCTTGGGATGTTCGATTTCGATTAAAATTATGCGTGGAACCATTTTACTGGCGATTTCGAGCGAGATTGGGTTTCCTACAATCGATCCAATCATCATATCGTGAAATAATTCAAAGATGGAGGGTTCCTTATCGCGTCCTGGAAGGATCCAATCGAGTTCATGCCACCAGCCATCAGAGAGTTCCTTATATTCATATTCTTTGATAGAACTCAGGTCTTTATTATTCAATTCGCTCACCCTGTTAATGCGATGGGATGATTAAATCGCGTTCTCCTGCGGGCATAAATTGACGTAAAGCCGCTTTCGCAATGGCCAGGCGAGGTTCTCGAAAGTCAAATTTGAGATCGGGGTCAGCAAACGCGACTTTAATCACGGGACTGCAAACCCAAGCGCGACCACGTCCTAGTTGCGCTGCCAAGCAGGATCCAATAGCTCCGCTCGAATGACCAGCAGTATAGGACGTATAGGGACTATTGGGTCCACGAAATTCAATTAATCCGCCTTCTTCCATTCTGAACGCGCAGGAATAAGCCAAGCCCAAATGGTCTTGAACTTCTTGTCCTGCCCAGCCAGTGCGTACCCATCCTTCTTTCATTAGCATGCCAATGGCATAATTAATGCTCATCTGCCCAATCATGGGGGATCCGGTCAGCATCGCGGCGGCTGATCCAGCTAGCGCACCGACCAATGAAATTCGATGAGCCCCACCCCAGTGATATTCCATTAAGGAAGGGTATTTCTCGTACGTTTCCATAGCCGCCTGAATCATCATATCGGTAATGAATTTAATCCGGGTCCAGCGCGGTGGAACTGTTTTCACCCGGGCGATAGCATTATGTTGAATTTCAGAGAAATTATCTAGAAGATCTTCAACCACATTGCCGCAATAGGCACCCGCTGCCACGGCCGTAGAAAACCCGAGCCCACCACTCATATAGAACCCATACCACAGTAATTCGGTCATTAAGGCAAGAATTGTTCCGGCCTTGGCAACATCACGCATATACCGACGTCCTTGCTCTAGATCTTCGGCAATTATCTTGAAGTAAGGTTCTGCGGGGAGCAGGTTATCACATTGTTGAATATCTGCGAAGTAACCATAAGGAATACCTCCTGGTTCATTTTGCGATCTGGCCCGGCTGAACCAGGTCCGTTCTCCAATTTGGATGACTTGAGCCGATTTCGCGGCATAAGCAATATCCGAAATAATACTTTCACCCGTCAGTCGATAAGCAGAAATAAACGCCATAGAGGATTGCATGGCAGCCCAGCGATAGGTAACCCCACCATCTCCCATTCGAACTGCCAGAGTCGGTGCCCGGACTACCATATAAATGGTATCGCCAATGGCTTTCTTTAAGAGGTCTGCCCTGCTGGGATGGAAGCCTACTTTGTCAATGTTAATAACGAATCGCCGATCAATCATATCTACAATTTCATCATTGCCCGTGATGATTTTAGCGTACGCATCCGCCGTGAGCCCGGGATGGGCCTCAGCCATATGTTCTTGGGCGACCGCGCCACCCGCAAGGGTGTGCTGGACGGTTTCTAAGAATAAGTTGATGGTTTCAGGGGTGATTTCTTTGCCCGCACGAACTTGCAGGACGCGGTGGGTCGTATCGAGGTTGATAATGACAGTGCGTTTGACATCATCGAGCATTTGTTGAATGGCGGCATTATTCACATGATGCAAATCATCATAATCAACAATGACATCAGTGCCCGAAATAATATAAGGTTCGAGAGCACGTTGTCCGAGTGGGATCCCCACTGCCCGATTATACGACGGAATACCGCGTTCTACCGCAATTTTATGACCCCATTCTTCAAATTCTTCTTTTCGCCTCTTTTGATGAAACCCGCCTCTCTTATACATCAACGGGTCAACATTTGACATCGGGTGTAACCCGAAGGTCTTTTGCATCGTCTTAAAAATTAACCGTTCCTTTTCGGTGGGCAGAAATTTTTCGACGAGCTTTCCTAATTCATAGGTGTATTCGCTTTCTTTTGCGCGACGATCTTTTTCGGTTATAATATCACCATCCTTTTATCACATTCCTTTAATTAAATCGGGTTTAAAACCGCCCATAATGCGGAACTGGGTAGCGCGGGTAATAATAAGTAATAGTTCAGTCCGCGATTTATAGGGAGTAAGATTCCAGCGATAAGTGACATCTAATTCGTTGAGTTCTTTATCAGTTAAGGGACGTCCCACGGGAATGGGCTCATCCAACATGCGCGCGTGCATATCTTTAATATAAACGACTTCTTTCAATTCCTTGTCATACACATAACGGCGCCTCGCATCAAACATGAGCCCATCGGAATCCAAGCGGAGCGCATGTCCATGGACTGTTAATCCTTTCAAAGCGGTCCGTGCAGGATCAAATACTTCCGTTTCAATGAGTATTCGCGTTGCCGCTTCAACATCCCGTTCCCGCATCTCAAGAATTTGCCGCCCGGAATAAATGACGGTATCTACTCCTCGGAACCGATTGAAATACAGGCGTGCTCGGAGCCAAGGGGCGATCACGGGACTCCAGAAACTGTCTGTGAATTGCACGAACCGAATACGGTCCCCCGCTTGAGCCCCAGGGGTGGGTTTAACCATTTCTCGGATGGGATCGTAGGGTTCCATGATTTCTTCCAAAGGCGGATGAATAGACGCGTATAAAGAGCCGGGAGAACGATGCCCGAGCAGCTGAACGACATCATCATCAGGTATCTCGCGAAGTTTCACTAACCGGCGAGAGGGGTCCATCAATTTACGCCGACGTGCGGATACTTTCTCAGTCCCTGGATAGAATTGCTGTTCATATTTAATTTTCTTTTGCTTTTCGCTCATTTCATTACCTCAGTTTATCTTTAATCTGTTCTGCCCCTTCTACGATTTTTTGAAGCGGGTTCTTGAAGATGGGGAGGACATCCCGGATCTTGAAAAAAAGACTCGAAGTGGCTTGGGGATTAAATATTTGGGTCCCGGAATCGAGACACATACCCGCTGCGACGCAAGGCGTGAGAAAGCCGCTAGTATGTCGTACTAAAACATGATCCATTTGAAAGGCTCCTGGTCCGGCGCCACCATAAATAGAATGAGTGTAAAAGGCAAATCCTAACCCCGTGCCCATTATTCGCCCGAAATCAGGGTCGGGTAGGCCACCTGATTCGAAGATGAGTAAATCCCCAAAGGCAGAAAGTACTGCGGAGATGCCTTGAGCGGCTCGGCTGGCTCCAATATTCACAATAACAGCTGCCAGTAATCCCGCACAGTTATATGCGTTCCACATGGAAGGATCATCGGTTGTGTAGACCTTATACCCCGAAAAGAGGATATCAGGGTATTTTTCGCCACGTTGGCGGATAACTTTATCGCCTAGGGCGTGTTCCATAAGGCTTTTAATGACACTCCCCACCGTTCCTTCCTGGTTTTCTTTGACTAATTCAAACACCAAATTATTTGCATTGAAACCTTGATAGACCATTCCTAAAAGATTATAACGCTCATACCATCCGACGGCATTTCCCATCTCAAATTGAGCACCCTGTTCAAAGATCGTAGCGAGTGCTACAGCATCAAGGGTCCGCTTATTCGCGAGGGCTACCATATGGTTGATTAACACCGCTTGATAGCCCCGTCCAATACCTTCTAGCTCGACGGAAGGCTTTAAGAAGCCGAAGAGCGGATTTCCCGGATTGAATTGCTGAAATTGGGGATATCGCCCGAAAAGAGCGGTTTTTATCAACCCACACCCATCGGGATTACTTTCGGGGGTGATATTATACATCTCGGATAAGATTTGAGCCAGTATCAGCCCGGCATTTGTGTAAATTACATCGCGGCTTGTCGCAACATTCTGTCGTAGGGTCGGGATCCGTATCATAAGGACTTGATCATCATTAAAGAGTTTGACCGCGGTATCATCCTCATAACCATTGAAATTATAAACCTTCAATTGCTTCTCCATCGCATCGGCAATAGCTTGGACGTTACCTAAGAGATCTATGTTCAATTGATGCATAGTTTTGACTTCATCTTGTCGCAGTGAAGTCATATAACCTACTTGCCCGGATTGAAGCATTTTTTCTAAATGAGCTAGGTCAATAAACACCGTTCCTTTGATGATTTGCAGTAATTCCTTTATGTAGGGATTATAAAGGGGGGATAGCGCTTCTAACGGTATTTTCTCCCCTAAAAGCGCACCACTATCAGAATAGATATCTATCGTATCGGGATATTTCATTAATTCTCCTCCAGTGGAGGATTTTACCAAAATAAAAATTGTAAATTTAATATTATCCTAATTTATTTTACCATTCTGCAGTTAAAAAAATTATCGTTTATGATTATCATAGTCGTTTATTTTTAAAAATGCAATATCCTCTTATAAAAAAACGTAAACCCTAATGTTAAGCAAGGAAAAAATTGGTGTAAAAATTGAGCTATAATGAAGGAATTTGGAGCGGCTGGTATACGGTAGCTGAACCCTTAAATAAGGTAACCGCGGTATTAACGTGGATACTCACACTTTTATGTTGGTTTCTATTCCCACTCAAGCCTAGTGGATATAATGCGTACCTCTTAGCTGCCCATGCGTGGCGTTACATATGTGTGCTTTTGGCGGGAACTTTTTATTTTATGGTCCTGAAAAAGAAGATAGAAATCCGCGATTTAACCCTTGGAACCCATGTTTGGCTCTGGATCTGTTTTGTCCTTTCGTGGTTTTCCATTGCAGGTGTGTGCATCTGGGTACAATTTGTGATGGTCGGGATCCTGAGTGATCAACCTTTTTGGAAAGTATTCTTCGAGAAATATCATTTCTCTTGAGTGCCAATTTTTTAGAAGCGCTTTGCCGTTAAAAATAGAAGGGACTTCCCTGGTTAAGGGAGTTTAACTTTCATCTTTTAAAATTATTTTTTGGCTCCAGCAAAGCGGTAGACTTCTTTAAATACATCAAATAGCTCTTTAAAAGGAAGATCAGCATAGGTGCCCCTATCTTTCAGGTATTCAACATGTCTTTCTCCTTTCAATGTGGTTGAAGGTAAGATGGCATCATTTAAGGCATCAAATTCGACAGGTTTATGCCCAAATTTTTGACACAACTCGATATTGAATGCAGGGGTTGCTTTTACCCACTTAGTTAGGTACAAGTCTGTATAACCGTGGAAAAAAAATAAATCAGTCCCCATTTCTTCCTTTAATTTTGGTGTAATTTGATAATTTCTAATATCTGCAAAATGCAAGCGCGAAGGAATGCCGACGGCTCTTGATAATGCTGCGAGCACGACCGCTTTTTGAACGCACCAGCCCCTACCCCTTTTTACTGTTCTAGAAGCTTTGTAATCTGTCTTTGCCGTTGAAAAACTATAGGGATCATATAAAATTTTATCACGTGTCCAATAAAAAATAGCTTTGGCTTTCTCTACCGCGTCTTCTTGCTTTGCAACAAGTTCATTAGCCAAATTAACAATAGATTTCGATTCCGCATCAATGTAATAAGTGGGAAGTAGATACTCTTCCAGATTTTTTGAGGGCATCATTATAACCGTCCAAATTTTTTTATAATTTTGCTAGGGAATTCGATTGAGAATGAATTATTATTTTTTTGTAGGGGACCAGGCTTTAAAAAAGAATTTCCCAAAACTCGCCGCCGCATAAAAAAGGCGATCGAGGAAAGTGATTCTAATTTTCTTCTCGAAAAATACGCGCCGAATCGATTCCGCGAAGAGAAAGCGGTGACAATAGAAGAATCCATTGAAGAGGCTATACAGCCAAAAAAGGGGATATAAATATACAATGACTTGAACTTGAGATCTATGTTTTTCGAGCGCGCGACTGGTCGCAAAAATACTGGTGCGAATATAATGGCTATTTTTAAAGGAATGATATGTGAATAGCAGTGGACGGGGCGATAGAATATTTTGTTTGATCAGTAGACAGGCCGCTTTGCCGGTGTTTATATGATCAGGGTGCACGTATATACTGAAGGTATATTCTGGGGCAAAAATAACGTCCGGTTTTCGTTGTTGAAAATAGGTGCGGAGCACTTTCATCGCTTTTGGGAGTGTGACATTTCCATCAACCAGCCCCAGAAATTTCACATTCTCCGTGGGAACCCCATAGAGCTTTACGGCATTTTGAAGTTCGATCACTCGAATTGCCGCAATTTTCTCGCCTTTCAAATGAGCATCTAGAGTCCCATACTCCCCTTTGGTCAGGGAAACGATTTCTACATCATGACCCTTCTTTACCGCTAACCGAATAAACATTCCAATAAAGGTTTCATCATCAGGATGAGCCGTAAGAAAGGAATATCGCATTGGCATAAAATTTCACGCCGTTATTTTAGGATACATTCACTTAGTCCTTTTACTTAAAATATTTAATGAAGAATTAGAGAAGATTTTAATTACAGAAATTTGATAACTATTCAATAAAGAATTTGGATAAGTAGATTTTAATAAGGAAGTTGAATAAAGTAGATGATTATATGGGCACTAAGGCAGAAGTATTGGTTGCATTAAACCAATGGGCAAAGAAAATTGAGGATCCGGATGTGAAAGACCGTTTCGAGGATTTTAATAAGACGTTACAATTTACCATCAAGGATTTAAAGCTAAATTTCAAATTTATCGTGGAGAATCAAAAAGCCCGTGTAGTGGAAGGGAAGGAAACTGCTCCCTCGATGGAAGTGATAACTTCTTCGGATATCATAATCGGAATTACAAAAGGCGAAATAGATCCTATGGAAGCTTTCATGAATGGAGAACTTGAAGCGAAGGGAAATATACCGGACCTGACGAAATTTCAAGTTTTAATGGATGTTGAGAATGAGGATTAACCGATTGCTAGTTTGAGGAGAGATGGCTATGAATCCAATTGGGTTTGATAAAAGGAGAGCCGCTGAGATATTAGAAAAGCGGAATATCGATGTATTGATTGCATCCTCACCTGAAAATATTTTTTATGCCAGTGGGCTGCCGACCCTTCACGTAGCGAAAAACCCGATTCTTTACGTTCTACGGAACCAATATCCCAATCTTGCATTGATACGGCGCGATGGAGAAGAATGTTTAATCGCCTGGATGCTTTATCAGAGCGCAAAGATGTTATCCTGGATTAAAGATATTCGGGGAATTGGGGGTTCGTTCATGACCATGAAATTTGCCGTGGATGTTTTAACGGAGTGGAATTCCAGTGACAAGGTGATTGGGTTAGAAACATCTATGCCGCGATATCAAGCCGAATTTATAAGAGAGAAATTACCGAATGCGAAGATAGTTAATGCCGATGAGGCATTTACCGAGATGCGACTTGTTAAATCGGCTGAGGAATTAAGGCGGATTCAAAAATCTACCCAAATTGCCGAAAAAGCAATATTAGCCATGATAAATATCACCCGAGAAGGAATTACCGATGAAGAGTTATTGCAGGAGGCGCGGAAGACCATTGTCTTGGAAGGTGCGGAGGGGTGGGATCACCTGACATTAGGGATTGGGGCATCGGACCCGGAAGCGCCGGGCTATGTCAAAGCTTCGATGGCTAAGGATGATTTAGCGCGGTACGATATCGGGGCGGTTTGGGAAGGCTATGTCTCCGATATCAGTCGGCATGTCGCAATTGGGGCGCCTATTGGAAAGGAATTGCATGATCAGATGGTCCAAGTCCAGGAATTTTGTACGGACCAAATCAAACCGGGTATTTCCGCGACGGACGTAATAAAAGCAACGCAGAAATTTCAAAAAGACCTGGATAAGCGATTATCCTGTTTTGTTACCGGACACAGCATTGGCTTACAAACGGAGGAATTCCATTTTTTCAGCCCCATGATGAAGAAAGGACAAGGAGTGTTTGAGCCGAATATGGTTCTGGATGTGGAAGTGTGGACATCTTTCAAGAATTTCGGGTTAATCGGTATAGAAGATACCTTTCAAGTTACCAGTTCAGGCTGTAAACGCCTTTCGTCTCTTGATAAGAAAATTTTTGTGGTTTAAACGATAAAAAAAGGTGAAATAATGAAGATTAAAGATAAAGTTGTAATTTTAACCGGGGCAGCCTCTGGAATTGGGCGGTCGACGGCGATTTTATTTGGAAAGGAAGGGGCTAAACTCGTATTATCAGATGTCAATGAGAAAGGAGGTAAAGAGACGCTTCAACTGGTGAGGAAAGCAGGTGGCGACGCATTTTTTCTGAGGTGTGATGTGGCAAATGGAATCGAAGTGAAAATGATGGTGGATAAAACCTTAGAAACCTTTGGAAGGATTGATATTCTCATAAACAATGCCGGGGTTGTCAGGGTAGGGCAAATTGAGGATATGTCTGAAGAGGAATACAATCTTTTAATTAATGTAAATCTGAAAGGCGCATATTTCTGTTGCCATTATGTGGTACCTTACCTGAAAAAGCAGAAATCGGGGATTATTATTAATGTCGCTTCGGTAGCGGGGCATATTGGCCAAGTAAATCATGCCCTCTATTGCAGTACGAAGCATGGGATTATGGGGATGACCAAAGCGTTAGC
>CAYGYC010000139.1:0-11084 GCA_964353755.1 uncultured archaeon
GCGGTAACTGTCCAGCTTTCAAGGATTAAGTGTCCAGTTTCAATAATTTTTAACCCTGTAATAGCTCCTTTATGCCTTCCTATAAATTGATTTTGCTTTTCCTGAACTGCCCATTTGATAATTTCCCCGTTCCATGAACCGCTATATAAACAATTATAGTTAGTACAGAACTCCAAATGTGAAATTCCATTTGTATGTTGTTTTTCTCCGCTTAGCGGTTCGCAATTGGTCAAGCTAATGGATAAATTATTCTTCTCATTTTTCTGAATTCTCAAATTCCAATCGTATATGAATTGGTGAGTTTGATTTTTATCGGGATTAAACGTACCCGTATAGACATGTAATTCATTTCCATTTATCAGCACAGGAACGATTTTTATTGATAATAAATGAACCAACTGGGTTTTAAACGCGGTATTTAAAAAAATTTCACATTTATAATTTGTTAAATTCCATTTTTTGGTTTTTCGGTCTACTTTTCCGTAGAATACGAATAAATCTCCTAAAATACCTCCGCCACAAATAATCCAATATTCAGGCGTTATAAAGCAATCCACACAAATAATCCAATTGGCATTGGGAATTGGTCCAGCCTTACCAACTTTGATCTTACTATCTAAAAGAGTTGCATTTTCTTCTGCCCCTATTGTAAAATCTTTAGTTTTCTTATCTGGCTTATTCTCCTTATCTTTTGATTCCAGAACAGAATCAATCTCCCAGAGAAATAACCGGGGCGATAAATCCTCCGGGATCATCAAACTTGCCACAATATAATTTCCATCCGGGCTGACTGCCGCAAACTTAATGGACGATTTAAATTGTGCAAATAAGCGCATAACTTCAAAAGTTTCTTCTATCTTTTTCTGTTCTTCCAACGTATCCCAATGATTTACTCGCATATCAAGGCTATTTGAATTTACTTCCAAAAAATCCCTTCCTTTCAAAAGCAAGGATAATTTCATCATGACTTCGTAATCATAATTTCATCTAACAATTTTTAAAGATTTTTATTACAATGTACCTATTTTTAAATAGGTACAGCAAAATCACTACGTAATAAGTGAAAAATAGCATAAATTAGATTTGTAATTTGGAAGCACTAACAGAGATAATGGTTAAACCGGCAATCCGCATTATCGCCGAAAAAATAGTTATAATTGTCCTGATATCAGACCCAAAAATGTGTAAAATTGATTCACCCCATAAAAATCCTGAAACGGCATAAAGAATTGCTCCTAGCGCAATTAAAAATGCAATTTTTCGATTGCTGGGTGTTTTTAGCCCTAACCATATAAAGATTAATGGAATAAGAAGAACGGTAACTCCGGTGACCATACCGATCGTAGAAAGGATAGTAAAATCGTTTAAATTATAAACTGGGTAAAATATATGTAAAATCGCAATAGCAATGACAAAATAACCCAACAATCCTTTGAATTTATTATTTAAAATTCTTCTATCTACGACTATCAATAGATATCCTTGTCCTAGTCCGGATATCACAGATGCTATCCGCCAATATGTTAAATTTGATCCTGTTAAATACCGCAGCGGATTTAATTCGGTTAAATAAAAGTCAAAATAAAAATAAATCAGCCGCGAGATTGCGAGCGTCAGTAATAGAATTAAAATTCCCACAAAAAAATCCGTGATTCCAAGCTTTTGCTGCTTATTTCTACGATATAATTTTATTGATAAAAAGCCGATAAGGCAGAATTTTACGGCTATGATCAGTATGGTTAGCCAATATAAGAGAATTTGATCCGGGGTTAAAGCCATGATACTCAACCACTACAACAGGGTGCATTATTATTTTCAGTTTTAGCGCTACTCTTTCTTCTTCGCATAACATCCCATAAACATCCGCATCCTTCCCGCTCTTGCATGATAATCGCTTGGGTTGGACAATTGCGCATGCAGGCACTACATTCTGTACATAGATCGGGGCGTTTTATTTCATATTTTTTATTGCGCCCTTGCTGGGGAAGCCCAAATGGACACACTTCCGCGCAAGTCCCACAGGAATTGCAAAGATACGGAAAAACGAAAATGCGTGGCAGCTCTTGAGGCACTTCTTGAGATGCACTACAACAAGGTTGCGTTTGGGTCATGGAAATCATCTAATTATTTCATTTCCTAGATTAATAGTAATCCTAAGGTAGATAAAATTATTCCTAAGATCAGGGATACCCCGTTGAATATTTTAAAAAGGGGATATTCTTCTGCGATTTCGCGTGGGCTTGTGGCCATGGTATAGCCGCTAAACGACATTGTTGAAAAGATTCCTAACCAGAATAGAAGGGTAAGATTTAATAAAGCAAATATAAGCGAATGATGTACAAAAAATGCTAATACTCCTAGAATGAAACTATTTATTGTTCCGATCACGGCTCCTTTTAGGAGAAATCTTCGCGTAAAATCCGTGATTGGAAATATAATGGCTAACAGCATGTTAGTAATAATTACGCCGAGCAATAGATCTCCAATAAACCATACTCGATTAAATCCATATATCGATAAAGGAAGGAAGAGCAATAGAAGTAATATAGCAATGGGTAAAAATATTCTACGTAAAAGGAAGGTTGTATGGGTAATTCCTGCCCGTATACGGTGAGAAATGGTAAAATTGGCAAGTTTCATCTGTTCAGGTTTTCTGATAGGTTGGTCCCTCAAATATTGCGGTAAATCTTTAGACCAAACCGGACCATATTTGATATTAAATGGAAAATCCGCCTTCTCCAAAAGCGGGGCCGCCACCCCACCCGCTGCTAATTGGGGTAATAACAAGGTTTTTTTGGTAGTTAATTGGTTAAGCCCCGTTGCTTCCACCGCTTCAATGAGCTGATCATTTCCAAAATCTCCTCCACGAGCTGCGCACCACACATTAATGCCACGGCTATCAACGCATAGCACCCACGCATCAATGCCTTCTAAATCCTTCATGACTCTGATGTAGGTATAATCATAATTTGCCGTGACAATTACCGGTGATTCTGGCGTTGGATTTCCGGATGAATAAATTCCCGGTTCTATGGCCACATGGTCCATCTGCCCTGTAAATAAGCAGCGCATAATTCGCAGATTCGCCTTTATTCCTCTAAAAGACCTTGTTGTGGGACGATAATACCCTGGCTCTGGTATGTCCGACCTTTTCTGTAAAGATAATGCCCGAATTGAACCATGTCCCCACTGTTTCTCGGAAACTATTTTGAATCCTAGGGGCTCTATGTAATTAGCAAACCATTTTAAAGGATGTGTCAAGCCGGTCCTGTGCCGCTTTAACTTTCGTTTATACCACCAACGTTTCACAAAAAACCCCAATCTCCAGAAGCCCTTGGGGATAAATTCATCGGCGAAAATTAACTTTCCACCGGGTTTAAGTAAGTTCCAGGCATTTCGAAGAAAGATTTGCTGCTCAAAAGGTCGCAACTCAAATAAGAGAAATGTACTAACAATTATATCATAAGATGAAGCTGTCCTTTCCAACTTGATGGCGGATCCTTCTTCAAACGACAATTTACTTGTCAATTCAGATGTAATTTTTTCCCTTGCGAGGGCTATCATCTGAGGGTTTTTATCTATAGCTGTCACAGATCGCGCTTGATGTGCCATTTTTAGAGATAATGTACCAGGACCACATCCAACCTCTAAAATGGTGTCTGAAGCTCCAATTTGAGATAAAATCCAGTCGTATACTTGTAAATTTACTCCTTTGGTTAATTTCGTAAATTGGAATTCATAGGTGGTCGGTTCAGCCTCCAACTTACGCATATAAATGACAGCCATTTCATATCCTTCTAATTTTTTTCCGCCATCTCAAAACCATTAACCTTTAAATAACCTTACTCCCATGGTAATAACAATTTTTTGGAGCATGTAAACTATGATGTATACCTATGCAGACATACCGGATAATATGAAAACCAAGAAATTCGTCCCCTTAGCGAGACATTTATGGAATATTAACAAGTATTTAGGCTATGAAATCATTTTGGATATGGTCAAAGCCTGTCCACAATATATCTATCCTGAATTAAAGGAGCGGCTGGACTCAACAATTCATACGGCTAAAGCAATTATTGAGGGCAAAATTAAGGACCCACTGAAAATAATTACATACACATTATTTCCACCAGTAATCAGCATTCGCGGGGATCTTGGTCAGGGATCCATGAAACTCCTGTTTGGCGAATCGATTGATACCACCTTCGTGACCTTGAATGATGTTGAAGATGGCGAAATTTTCTTTATCTTGAATGGACATTCCGAAGACGGAATCCCAGTGGATTGGTGGGTCGCTGGTCCGGATGATGAATTGCTCGAACGGCGTCATATTAAATTAGGATATAAAATCCGTGAACTTCCGAAGAAGACCAAAAATTTATCGTTAGCGGGATTCAAGTTGATCGACATTCTCAAGGATGTCCGAAATGAACGCGCTCCGCAATTTGCGTCCTCTGCCTATCTAGTTGGAATGGTATGGGGCACCGGAATGGCAAATGTTCTCGCAGAACGGTCCAATTGGGAAGCCATTGCCAATATTTGGGACGGCGTTAATCCAACCCATTACAACTTGCCGGATTATTGGTTTGCTTTCATACCTTGGCCGACGTTACTGAAAACGCTTACGATGATGTCGAGATCTGATTTCACATTACGCCTATCGGGATTAACGACCGGGAGCCAGTTCTCTATTGGGGCTATTGAGGAAATCGGGGAAAAATGGATGAAAGAGAATTTTCCTGAAATCTGGCGTGTTGCCTTTGTCGAACAAATGGAAAAGGGCGTGCCAATGCCGCGCCATACCGTGCAGTGCAAACTTCCGGACACGAAGAAAAAAGAGACCTACGAAAAGGGTTTATTTGAGTGGAGCTGGCCAGATATGGATTTCCTGAAAATGGAAGAAATCGGCGTGACCATAGATGAGATGGTACGAGGAATCTTTCTGAATATCGACCATGAATTCACAGGGCGTCCTGATCCCTCTAAAATCATTTCTAAAGGTACCGGACTTAAAACGCAAGTTATCCATTAACCTCTTTTTTATTTTAATTAACGACCCAAATCATTATTAAGCAATTAACCTTAGGTATGTAAATCACAAATAGGTCTACAAATTGGTAAAGACAAATCCTGAGGAACTGAGAAGAGAAAAAGAAAAAAAGATAGACGCACTTTTATCATTCTTTTTGTCAGAGGATGAAGAAATTTTATGGCGGGGCAAAATTGCTCAAGAATTCGTGCAGAAAACCGCCGCAATCATAAAATTCTGTAGAATTACAATCCTTATTCTTATAGCAGGAGGATTTTTCTATTTAGCGATTGTGATACTAATCCTTGGGATGAGTAATATCCTTTTATTTTCGATAATAATCGGATTGGGTATTATTCCCCCTGTTTTTATTGGCGATCAACTGCTGAGGGAATCAGCGAATTTGGATTATTTGATCACATCCAAAAAAATTATCGAAATCGATCATCGGTTTGTGGAACCGAATATTACCGTTCTTGATTTCGATAAGATTGATCAGGTAAATCTCAATACGCGATTTAAAAAAATTGTTGAATTCTTCGTGCTCCGTGGCAATAAAAACACGAAACGTATTCAGGAGCTTGAATTTCATTCCCAATACCTCGCCACTCATCCAGAAGCCTGTATTTTCTTTATTTCAAATGGTCTGAAAGAACCAAGCTTAGAATTCTTGGAAGGAAATGATTGTCTAAAATTCAAGTTCTTAGGGGATGGGGAAAGAGTAGAAGCTATTTTAAAGGGAATCATTCCAGAGAAGTTTTTATAACATTCATAACCAAAGAGAATATGGCAGGGTATAAATAGTCTCGCTTGGTGGAATTCGTGAGTTCAATCCCAAGGACGCCTTTTGGCAAAGTGCTTCGACGTGGCATGTTTATTTCCCAAGTAAAAATTTTATTTATGTTTTTTATGTAGAAACCTATTAAGATCATAACACCGACATCTATTTAAGGCATTTAAGTGTCGGAGGTTATATAATGCCACAAGGTTTAGATGAAAAATACAAAAGCGTGCAGAAAGTAAAACTTTTTTTGGGTTTGATCCTATTTTGGATGTCATGGATGCTACCGACAATCATTGTATCAGGTATTTTATCAATAACCTACATCGAACTGGCGATAATGTTCTACCTATGCTTGGGATTTTTCTTAGGAGTGACATCGTTTATTGTGGCCTTTTTACTCTGGTGGATAAATCGCTATTATGAGACCTTCCAATTTGAACTATTGGATGCAGGCATTCGCATTCGAGAGGGCATTATTACTAAAAATGAGAGGCACATCCCTTATGGCCGGATTCAAAATCTCAATATTGTGAGAGGCTTTTTCCAACGACGATACGGAATCGCCACGCTCATGATTGAAACCGCAGGAACAGTAGCGGTGGCAAAATCCCCTACTATGACCGCGGAAGGCGTAATCCCAGGCATTCGAGATCCAGAAACCTTGATCCAACAAATTCTTTCCAAACTCGGATACAAGCGAGAGGGTATTACCATGGGTTCTCCCACTGAGAAAAAGGAAGAACTCGAGTTACTTCAAGAAATCAGTGGCAACTTAAAAGAAATCCGTAAGTTGCTAGAGAAAAGAAATTAATTTTTTTTCCTTTTTTTATTTCTTTCTCATAAATATTTGGGTATAGCCTTTAATTATAGCCATGGGGGAAACAATAAGATTTAAAAAAGGAGCTGCTTTCTTGCTTGGAAATAATAAACCTGACTTTAACAACGGATGAATATGAAGATTTCAAGTGCGTTAAAAAAAATTCGTAAAATTTTCTTTATAATCTCGAAATACGCCCAAATCAAAGCGCCAGACACGATTTTTTAGTTATTATTCTTTTTTTTCCACAAAAAATCTTCAATAAGAAATCTTTACAAGGTAAAGAAATTCATATAAGTTATTAGCACAAGGTAAAAAAGAGACTTTTTGATTGTATCCCTTGAATCCTAATTCCAGTGAGGCATCAGGAAATGACTGATAATATTTTAGAGATTCAAAATTTAACGGTGGAAGTTGAAGGAAAACAAATTTTGCGGAAGGTGAATTTATCGGTCCCCCGTGCCGCGAGTTATGTGCTTTTTGGTCCGAATGGGTCTGGTAAAACCACGCTCATCAAGGCGATTATTGGTATTCCCAATTATAAAATTGTTTCAGGAAGTATACTCTTTAATGGGGCTGATATAACCAATTTACCTATCGATCAGCGGGTTAATTTAGGCATTTCCGTTTCCTATCAGCAACCACCTGAAATTAAAGGGATAAAACTTCTTGATATGCTAAAATTTTGTTTAAAAAAGAAGCCTACTGAGGACTTAAATAAAAAAGATTATGAATTAATAGAAAAATTTAATCTCACCTCCTTTTTAAATCGGGATATCAATGTCGGATTTTCTGGGGGTGAGCGAAAACGCTCAGAACTTCTCCAAATGCTATTCATGGAATCCAAATTATTACTGTTAGATGAACCCGATTCCGGGGTGGATATCGAGAGTTTACGGCTCATTAGCAAAGAAATTTCAGATTATCTCGGCAGAAAGGGCGCATCTGCATTGATCGTAACGCACCAGGGCGAGATATTGAACTATATTACAACCGAAAGAGCCTGCGTACTTCTGGGCAGCAGCATTCATTGTTATCAACATTCACAAGAAATTTTTAATACGATAAAAGAAGTTGGATTCGCAAAATGCATCGAATGTCAAGAGAGGGCGAAGGAAGAACATGAGTAAGTCGCAAGAATCTAAAATTTCATCATTGAAAGAATTGCCCCATGAGATTTTGAAAGTGATTTCGTCAACTGGAATCGTGGACGAAGAAAAAGAGAGATCGGCATCGTTTCTCCATCTTAACCAAACCACCGTCTATGATCAAATCAATAAGATGTTTAAAAATCAAGTTATTATCATGGATACTAAAGATGCTCTTAAAAAATATAAGTGGTTAGAAAAATATTTCTGGAAACTGGTCGATAAAGATAAAGATGAATTTACTAAACGAGTCTTTGAAGATTGGAGCGGGGGTTATTTCTTCTGGATTCAAAAGGGTGCTAATGTGACCTTTCCCTTACAATCCTGCCTATTAATAACCCAAAATAATCTCGAACAGCGGATTCACAATATTATCATTGCCGATGAGGGATCTTCAGGGCATATTATAACGGGTTGCGTCCAACACACCAATATCGATAAAGCAAACCATCTCGGCATCTCAGAGATTTATGTGAAAGATAACGCCACGTTACATTTCTCGATGATTCATCATTGGGCTGAAAAAACGCTGGTTCGCCCTAGAACCGGGGTAGAAATTGGCAACAATGCCCAATTTATTTCAAATTATTTAAATTTAAATCCCGTCAAGGATATACAAATGTATCCCTTCGCCAATTGTAATGGGATAAATTCTAAGGCCAGTTTCAACAGTGTTATCTTTGCTGACAAACAATCCCACCTAGATCTAGGGTCAAAAGTCGTTCTTAATGGGGATAATTCTCACGCGAATATTATCTCCCGCAGTATTTCAAAGGGCGGATCCGAAGTAACTGCACGCGGTATGTTAATTGGGAATAATCGCAATTGTACTGGTCATTTGGAATGTATGGGATTACTGCTAGGGAGTACTGCACGGATGTTCGCTATCCCTGAATTAGCGGTCAATTGTGAAGGGGCAGTGCTGTCTCATGAAGCAGCCGTGGGGAAAATAAATGAAGCCGAAATTCAATATCTTATGACCCGTGGCTTATCCGAATCAGAAGCCGTTTCTGCTATCATTCGAGGCTTCATTGATATCAGCATTCTCGGTCTGCCTAAAGACCTCAATGAAGAAATCAATAAAATTATGTATGAACGGGATTTTGGGGCTTAGCAAAAATAGTGAATAATATGGTACTTTTCGTCGGCATTGATTTGGGATCGACAGGGATTCGCGGAATGGTTGTCGATTCTGAGGGAGATGTTATACTTAATATTCAAGAAGTAATTCCCAAACAAAATTTATATGAGGGTTGTGAAAATCTACCGCCTGGCTGGTCGGAACAGAACCCTAAAAGCTGGATCGAGACTTTTCATCGAATCTTAACCACAATCGTAAATGAATTAATAAAGTTAAGGTATTCTCCAAGCGATATTAAAGCAATTTGTACTGATTCTACTTCAGGAACCATCTTTGCTATCGATGAATCTGAAAAACCACTGACTTCTGCAATAATGTACAATGACCTTCGGTCTCAAGAGGAAACTAAAATAATTCAGGCTGTTACAGAAGAATTTAACCAAAAGATGGGTTACAAATTCAATGCCTCTTTTTCACTCCCGAAAATCCTTTGGATTAAACAGAACCGCCCAGAGGTATTTACCCGAACTTATAAATTCTTACACGCTAATGATTTTCTTCTTGGATTGCTTTCTGGCGAATTTTTCTATTCGGATTCCAGCAATTGTTTAAAAGCGGGCTATGATTTTATTGATAGTGAATGGCCCGAGTTTATTGTGGAGTTAGGGATTCCACTTGAGAAATTACCCAGAGTTGTGCCTTCGGGAAAGGTGATTACTAAAACATCAGAAAAGTTAGAAAGGTTAACAGGCTTCCCCGCCGAGACTTTAATTATAGCTGGTGCCACAGATAGCATAATGGCACTTATTGCTTCTGGTGCCTCGAATTATCAAGATATTTTTACTTCACTGGGTACGACTTTGGTTACTCGCGTTCTAACACCTGATCTCATCCGAGATCCGCAAGGCAGAATATATTGCCATATCTTTCCCGGGAAAAAACGAATATATTTACCAGGTGGGGCAAGTTCGGTCGGCGGTGAATGTCTCCCAGCCTATTTTCCGAATATTGATTTTAAATTATATGATGCTAAAGCGCTGGAATACTTTCCGACAACTGCAATAACCTACCCCCTTGTCAAGAAAGGTGAGCGGTTTCCGTTTATCAATCCAAACGCCGAACACTTTTATCTCGGTACGCACGATAATGAGTTCCAGCATTTTACTACCTATTTGCAAGCGGTTGCGTTTGTTGAACGCCTCAGTTTAAATGTTTTTGAGCAGCTAGGTGTGGAGCTGGGTGACAAGATTTTCACTATAGGAGGCGCAACGAAATCTAAACCTTGGTTACAAATTCGGTCAGATGTCTTACAAAAAACGATATATCGCCCCAAAATAATTGAAGCAGCCTATGGCTCGGTTATTCTGGCGGCTTCCACCACCCAGTATAAGGAAGATCTATCTAAAACCATCAAAAAATTTGTAAAACCAGATTTGGTTGTAGCCCCGCGCCCCGGATTAAAAGAAAAAGTAGAAAAGCAATATCAGGAATTTGTTTCTCAAATACAGAAGAGGTTTAAATTTCAATTATAATTGGATTTCAGGGATTCCTATGAAAGCAAGTCTTGATAAGCGAAAAAAGTTGCTTCTAGAAGTCAGTCAACAGATGCAAAAAGAAGGATTGGTTATCGGACCTGGCGGCAATACCTCCTTTAAAGATGAAGATGGCATAATGTGGATCTCCCCCTCCGGTATCCCATTCATGGAAATGACAAGTGAGGATTTCGTGCCGCTTAAAATCTCGACCGGAAAAATTATTGATACAAGACTGATGCCTTCTTCAGAGGTCCCCCTCCATCTACTAATCTATCAAGCGAGATCAGATGTCAATTGTGTCATCCACGCTCATCCTCCCTATGTGATTTCCTTATCAGCTGTTGATATTCCGATTGAGCCTTTATTTCCTGATTTTGTAGTCTTCCTCGGGCATGATGTGCCAGAGATCCCCTATGTCACGCCTTGCACAGAAGAGATGGGTCAACTGGTGGCCGAAAAAATAAGAACGGCGCCCTCCTGCATCCTAAAAAACCATGGAGCGGTCACAATAGGCACCTCAATTAAGGAAGCTTTCACTCGTATGCGGGTCCTAGAAACCGGCGCTAGAATATTATATCAAGCAAAATCACTTGGGACACCCCGGATTCTCACCAAAGAAGAGGCGCAAGCTATATTAAATCTCGATATTGAGCAATATCGGAAAAAATTGTTACAGAAATCTGATAA
>CAYGYC010000140.1:0-10992 GCA_964353755.1 uncultured archaeon
TATCTAAATTCTGGCTATTCGAATAATTCTCTCCCCAAAAATTAGAAAAAGCAGCAAATGCCACGGATTTATTAGCTAAAGTTTCGAATTCGATGATTTGTGGGAGAGTGACCGCATCCTCTAAGTCCCCCCAGCCGGGGAAAAATCCGACATAACAGCCGTTTTCCGGTGGGAGCACCTTTTGGTTTTGTTCCGAAAAATTGAGTCCTTCCTTACCAATATAATAATCGAGGCTGATAACGTCTTGATAGGCCTGTAATGCAGCCGGTGAAGAGTTGATCCGTAAATCAGCAAAATCGCCGGCATAAGTCTCGTAATATTCGTGATAGACAATGGCAATTTTTACTTTATCATATTTGGTTTGAAGGTTGGTGAGGGCATCTCTATACCATTGCGCTTTAGAATGTGACTCCGCGCCCCACCATTCAAATATAAAGCCCATTATTAATACTCCCCCAACTATTAGTGCTATTACACCGACATACAGAATTTTTTTCCAATAATTTCGGATTGGCATTAAGTGCCCTCTCTTCTTTAAATAATAGCAATCCAATTGAATGCTATTGATTGAGAAAAGGATTAATTGAACAATTATGTTATTGAGGTTGCGATTTTGGATTTAACTTTTCGTCGAACAGTTTCATCAAGGCACTATATTCATCCATATATTGCGTTTCGATGATTTCGCGGTATCTTTGCAGGAGTTGGGTAACTTCACTCAATATAGAGAGAAGAACCTCGGGTTCGGAAGCGGATTCGAGTCGTTCGTGAATCTCGATGAGTTTCAGTTTCACGCCACGGGTCATGCGATCCTCTATGCTAACCGGGAAATATTCCTGAATTACTTTATCAGTTCCTTTAAAAACACTCTGATCGCCTCGCCAATCAACAATTTTTCCACCATAACGAGCTTCAAAGGCTTTGGTAAAGTGTTCTGCGCGAGTGCGGATTATTGGAAAGTCTTTTGCCGATATTAACGCGGTTATTACATACTCGCCATGACTTAAAATGACTTTTTTATCCTCCAGATCAATAACTCGAAGGCCTTTTTTGCTTTTCACGGCGTCCGAGACGAAGGAAGAGATAGCCATTAGGGCCGCGCTTACGAGCGTCGGGTCTTGAATTTCTATTCCAAAAGTGTAACCGTAAAGGCTGAGCCCATCTTTTTTCAAGATGAAAAGATTGCGAAGATGTTTTTCCCAATTACGGGTCTGTAGTTTGCGACGTGAATAAACGACTAAAGGATAAGCCGCAATGGCGACCGCAAACAGAATTCCTATGAGCAGGTAAAACATTAGCATAGAACTTTGCGGCTTCACTTCAATTTCCATAGAATAACAGCCGACTTCATATCCATTCGTCCAGAAGACGGAAATAGTATATATTCCCGTTTCGAGATTCTCATTTAATGTGAATTCATCCGTACTAAGAATGCCATTAAGAGCAGTTAAATTCGTAACGGAGTAAATGAGTTGGCCTGTGGGAGAGGTAAAATTAAGAGTTGCTAATCCTCCAGAGACGGGATTATTATTATCTTCAATTGAGGCTTCTAATTTGATTGTATCTCCTAGCTCGAAAGAAGTAACCAAGCGGAAACTGGAATCCTCTTTGATTTTTGGTTGAATAGTATGACAAAAGTTTGGGGAAGTGAATCGACCGTAATAGTCACCTGGTTCTAGCCAAGGACCCATAAGTGATAGTAAGGCTCCGTAATAGCTTTTATTGTAAAAGGTGATTGGGCCAAAATAGACATCGGGCATAGGAGCAGAATAGGGATCACAGAATTCGAGATAATCCCAATTGGACTCGAATAAGAACATTTCTCGGGGAAAAGCGCCCATTGTCTCGATATTTCTATAGGGGTAGGTCAATTCCCATTCGATTTTATCATAAGAAGCGTTAAATTGCCCGCTGATGGGGATCGAAAAAATGTAGCGGACATACGCCTCAATACTAATCGTCGGAACTGAAATATCGGCTTTTAAAGAAATATTTATGGGTTGCATGGGGGGCATCGGGAAATTAGTGGTAAAGTAGGCTTCATATCCCCCGCCCCACTGAGCATGCCGTCTTTGATATGTTATTACCTCCCCATTAATAGAAAAGGAGAGGTTCACAGCATAAGGATCCACAATGCGCACATAATCAAATTTACAAAGCATATCTCTTCCAGCATCATTCGGAATCGGATTCCAGACTGTCCCATTGTAATATAGGCTCTGCCCCTTATTCATGGAAGAGTTCGTGTATAACTCTGCTTTCCAGAGATCATTTTTGGCAGGGGGTAACTCTGATCCGCCATTTCCATCGTCCTGATATATTATTTCAAAGACGATAAAATAGGTCATCGCTGGCTCTAAAACATTAGAGGATAACCAAAACGATCGCCAACCCGCATAGGTCTCAGAATAAATCCACCATTCACCATAATCAATGAGGCTCGTTAAATCATCTTCATAGAGGGACGCGACAAGAATGTATCGTCCAGCCAAACTATAGTTTAAATAAAGATAAATACTATTAATAGACGCGGACGTATTGACCGAGAATTCTTGCGCGATTTTTACTGCAATCGGAATATTTATTCGGGCCGATTCATTATCCGCGATAATCTGACCCCAAACATTCGTTCCATTTAACATTTGATTTGCCCGAATTTCAATACTATTAGCCGAAAACACATAATTTTGGCTGTTAGTCACATTGGGGTCTAAAAGCGCGGAAACATAGGTGAGGTCCGTAATTACTTGCATAGTATTCCATCCACTAAAATATACAATGGATCCATCCCCCGCATATTCACCCGTAAAATGCGGCGATGCGGTGCCATTACTGGCGTTTACTTTGATAGGTGAACATAAAATCATGGAAATTAAGAATACTATTATAAAAATCATGATTTTTATTTTACTACCAAACATAATACGAACCTCAAATCTAAAAATAAATCTGTAAAGGGGGAAATATCTGATAATTGTTTAAGTAGAATTACCCTTAAATTTGTATATATATCTTGTGAAAAATAACACAGTTTTACTTGAGACCTAAAGAAAGCAGATAGACTGCTACTAATCAATTGGAAAGAATTGTAATTTATCCAGATTTACCTATTTGATACTTGAAATATTTAGATGGAATTAGTCCTTCTCCATCAGAAATGATTCTTCTTACGTTTCTTTTTCTCAATTCCGCTAGAACCTTTCTATAATTCTTTAAGGGGTAAAATACTAGATCTTTTTTTGGTACCTAAGAAGAGAACCGACAATTTCCCTTAATTTTAAATTTCTTTTGAATACTCGTTTAATTGGAAAAAATATTTTAATCCTTTTTTATATCGTAAAGGAGAAAGGTTCCTTCAAAATGTCTGAGTTTTTCAACCGGAAAAAAGCAGGCATTTAGCCAATTGGTTGAATGAAAGAGAAATAATAATAACTCAATTGAGAAAAAGAGAAAGAATTGGCGATTTGGTAGAAATTGAGGCAGAAGTGAGTAGAAAATGGCAGATACCGAAATTAAAGAAGAAACGAAAGCAATTATTAAGCCAGACGCGCCGAGAATTGGTGTTTTCGTTTGTCATTGTGGAACGAACATTGCAGGGGTAGTAGATCCCAAAAAAGTAGCTGAATATGCACGCACGCTGCCGAATGTGATTGTTGCGGACGAATACCGGTTTATGTGCTCTGATCCAGGACAGACCTTAATTAAGGAGAAGATAAAGGAGCATAAATTAAACCGGGTGATTGTGGCAGCATGCTCACCGCGATTGCATGAACCGACGTTTCGCGCGGTCATAAAAGACATGGATTTAAACGAGTTTTTCTTCGAAATGACAAATATCCGTGAACACAATACCTGGTGTCACATTCGAGAGCCGGAGAAAGCCTTACAGGTGGCAAAGGATTTAGTTAGAGCCTCTGTGGGTCGTGCGGCTTTATTAGAATCAATTGATTATATGGAAATTCCCGTCACGCAAAAAGCTATCGTAGTAGGTGGCGGTATCGCTGGCATTTTCGCATCCCTTGACGTAGCAGATATGGGCTTTAAAACTTATTTAATTGAGAAGACCCCGAGCATTGGCGGACACATGGCCCAGTTAGATAAAACCTTTCCCACCCTGGATTGTTCCATGTGTATTTTAACGCCGAAAATGGTCGATGTCGCCCGCAATCCGAATCTGGAAATTATGGCCTACAGCGAGGTGGATGAGGTCAGCGGGTATGTGGGTAATTTTACAGTTAAAGTCCGCAAGAAAGCCCGATATGTGGATCCCGTCAAATGTAATGGCTGTGGAAAATGTACAGAAGTCTGTCCCGTATATGTTCCGAATGAATATAACGAGCGCCTTAGCGCGCGACGCGCCATTTATGTACCTTTAGCCCAAGCTGTCCCAAATGATTTTACTATTGATAAAAAGGCTTGTATTGAGTGCAGACTCTGCGAGCGAATTTGTGAATTGAAAGCTATTGATTTTTCCCAAAAAGATGAGATTGTAGAATTGAAGGTGGGAGCTATTATTGTGGCAACCGGCTACGATCAAATGCGAGTGAATGAACCTGAATACGGCTTGGAACAGTATAAATACGGAGTTTATCCGAATATTTTATCAGGACTCGAAATGGAACGATTTATTAGTCCAACTGGACCTACCGAAGGTCAAATCATCCGCCCCTCTGATGGGAAGCACCCGCATCGAATTGCTTTTATTCAGTGCGTAGGATCGCGAGATTTCCGGGAGGGGAAGCACAATTACTGTTCCCGAGTCTGCTGTATGTACTCTATTAAATTGGCGAGATTGATAAAAGATCATCACCCCGAAGCAGATATTACCATTTTCTATATGGATATTCGTGCTTTTGGTAAAGGATATGAAGAATTTTACCATCGTGCTCAAGAATTAGGCATCAAATTTGTGCGTGGACGAATTTCTGAAATCAATGAGGATCCGCAGACCCATAATCTCATTCTCAGGTCCGAGGATACTTTTCTGGATCGGGTCATGGAATTAGAATTTGATTTAGTAGTTCTCGGAACTGGACTGCATCCAGGGGATGATGTCGAAAAGGTGCAAAAATTATTTAATATTGCTCGCAGTCCGGATGGCTTTTTCTTAGAGGCGCATCCCAAATTACGCCCTATGGAAACGCATACTGAAGGGGTTTTCCTCGCTGGCTGTTGCCAAGGTCCAAAAGATATTCCCGATTCTGTTGCACAGGCATCTGGGGCGGCCTCCAAAGTTGGGGATTTAATTTCGAAAAATAAACTAATCTTCCCACTGCTCGTGCCCCAAATAAATCTGGATCTGTGCCGGGGGTGCGGCGAATGCATTTTGACTTGTCCATTTTCCGCACTGTCCATCAATGAAAAATCTGGGAAAGTGCAAGTCGAATCCGCCCTATGTAAGGGGTGTGGGACTTGTTGTGGCGAATGCCCAGTAGGCGCCATCGAACTCCGTCATTATAAAGATTCTTATATTTATCAGCAGTTAGATTTTCTTTTGGAAGGAGTTCCTGAACGCCAGAAAGTCGCATGGGAGAAAAAAGAATGGGAACCATTCATTGTATTTTTTGTTTGCAATTGGTGTACAGGAGCTGCAGCCGATTTAGCGGGAACTAGCCGGTTACAGTATCCTGCGACTGTGCGGTTGATACGTATTCCATGTACGGGCAAAATGGATATCACTTATATTCTTCATGCCTTTGAGATAGGAGCTGACGGTGTCTTAATTTCAGGGTGTCTTCCAGAACAGTGCCATTACGTGGCGGGGAATTATAAATCGGTCCGCCGGGTGCAAATGGCGAAAGAAATTCTGAAATCTATTGGATTTGAGTATGAGCGCTTAGATGATCAGCATTTCATCTCTGCCGCCATGGCTGATGAATTTGTGAAAGTGACCAAAGAATTTACAGAAAAAATCAAGAAGATGGGTCCCAGTCCGGTGTATCTTCCGCGCGAAAAGGAATTGGTGAGTAAATAAAAGAAGGTGCCAGAAGTGGAGAAGGACGTAGTTGTAATAGGTGGTGGAATTGCCGGTACTCATGCGGCAATTGAGTTAGCGGATTTAGGAAAGAGTGTAGCGATCATTGAAAGGGAAGCTTCCATCGGTGGGAAAGCAGCCCAGCTCGGTCGGTTTTTCCCAACCAATGACTGTGCATTATGCTTTAGTGTATGTACTTCGATGTTTAAAACGCGGGGCTTTCGCAAATGTCTTTATCGGTCCAATTTGGAACGAAATCCACTCATAGAGATCATTCCGCAGTCAAATATAACCGAGATTAAGGGAAAAGCGGGCAATTTTACCATAAAAATCAAGAAGCAGCCGCGCTATGTCAATGAGAAGTGTATTGGATGCTTGGCGTGTATTGAAGCCTGTCCAATTGAAGTCCCGAATGAATTTAACTTTGGGTGGAATAAGCGAAAGGCAATTTATCTTCCGTTCCCGATGGCAGTTCCGCACTGGGCAGTTATCAATCGCGCAGATTGTCATGATTGTAATGAAGAATGTAAAGCAGCTTGTCCGACGGAAGCCATTAATCTCAAAGCAAAAGCCGAAGATATTACCATTAAAGCAAAAGCCATTGTGGTAGCAACGGGATTTGAAGAATTAGACCCTTCTGAAATAAAAGAATATGGGTACGGGACATATTCTAATGTAATTACACAAATCCAATTAGCCAGAATGCTGGATCCAACAGGTCCCTCCGCAGGTATTCCCATTCTCCCTTCCAGTGGTGAACCTGCGAAAAGCGTAACCATTGCCTTATGTGTGGGGTCGCGTGATTCCCGCCATAAAGAATATTGTTCTCGGATTTGCTGCACCTACAGTTTAAAGCATGCGCTCATGCTCCGGGAAAAAGGGGTTGAAGTTCGGGTCTGTTATATGGATATCCGCACGTTTGGGGAATATGAAGTATATTATAATCGTTGTCGTGAAGAAGGCGTTACCTTTATTCGGGGCCGCATAGCAGGAATCGAAGAAGATCCTCTTACTAAGAAATTGTCTTTAAACATTGAGAACACCATTACTTCAGAATATATGGGCGAAGAAGAAGATTTAGTAGTTCTGACCCCTGCGCTTATTCCCGCAAAGGGATCCGATAAAATTGCGGAACTTCTAAAACTCAAAGTCGATGAGAATGGCTTTTTCTTGGGAAATTTGGCGAAATTAAGCCAAATAGAGACAGAAATCCCCGGGATTTACATTGCCGGCACTGCCGAAAGTCCAAAGGATATTCCGGATTCAGTAATACAAGGAAATGCAACCGCAGTTAAAATTAATCAGGCAATAAAATAAGGAGTGAGTAAAATGGGTTTAGGCGTAGCAATTTGTGATTGTGGTGAAAAACTCGGGAAGATTATTAATTATAATACGCTCGCAAAGGCAATTCAAGAGCAAAAATTACCTATTAGCAAAATCAGTAATCTGTGTTTGGATGCTGGAGTAGAAACTATCAAAAAATTTGTGAAATCAAATTCCGTGGATAAATTAGTCATTGGAGCCTGCACTCCAAAATTTATTGAATATGAACTAAGACAAGCATTGCCTTCGATTAAAGAATTTGAATTTGTAAGTCTTCGGGAACAAGTGGCGTGGCCCCATAAGGCAGAGCCCGATAAAGCGACTAAAAAAGCCCTTATTCTTCTGAAAACCGCTATTGAAGCCCTAAAAGTGAAAGAAAAGGTCAAGCAAGAAGATTACAAAATAGAGCCCAGTTCGGTCATTATTGGAGGAGGTATAGCAGGATTACAAGCTGCCTTGGATTTGGCTTCAAGCATGAAGGTGTATTTAATAGAAAAAGAAGCGGAATTGGGCGGAAATATCAGAAATTTCGGGAAGATATTTCCAGAAGATATCTTGATCCAGGATGTTCTGAAGAAGAAAATTCAAGAAATAAAAGCAAACTCCAATATTACTCTCTATACTAATACAAAGATAGTTAATATTGACGGAGATCCAGGCGCCTATGAAGTGACCATCGAAACACCAAGTGCCCATTCGACAGAGGTGTTAAAGACGGGTGCAATTATCGTGGCTACGGGGATTGAGGAATCCAAGCCATTTAATCTAAATGTAGGGTTTGGAAAGAGTCAGGATATAATTCTTCAAACCGATTTAGCCAAAATGCTGAAAGCGGGCAAAGTGGTTGTCCCCTCAACTGGGAAGAAACCTAAAAAAGTGCTCATGGGGAATTGTATTAACTGCCGGGATGAAACTCATTTCTATTGTTCCAAAATTTGCTGTACCTATTCAATTCATCATGCGATAGAACTAGTCGAACAAGGAATTGAAGCCATCATTTGTTACATGGATATCCGCGCCCCCTATAAATATGAAAATATCTATAGAATGGCCCGTGAAAAGGGCGTTACCTTTATTCGAGGAAAACTTCAATCCATTGAAATTGGACCTAACAATGAGTTAATCGTGCCCGTCGAAAATACGCTTACCAGTCAATTATACGAATTAACCCCTGATTTAGTAGTCCTGAGTTCTGCATTAGTTCCAGCAGAAGGATCTGAAAAATTAGCTAAGATGCTCGGCTTAAAGACGAAAGAATCGTGTTTTATTAGCGATCTCTACTCCAAAACGAATACCTCTCAAACAACGCAACGAGGCATCTTCATTGCCGGATCCGCCTTTACCCCCATGAATATCCAAGAATCTATGGCCCATGCTTCCTCTGCAGCCGTAAAGACGTTGAAATTTTTGAAAGAAGGCACATTAACTCGGGACCTTCTTATTCCTATTATTGATGAAGAAACGTGTAATGGCTGTCAAACTTGCCTTGAAACCTGCCAATTCAATGCGATCACTATGATTGTGAAGTCCAAAACGGATGAGGAAATTATTCAGAAAGCCTCCGTTGATCCGCTTAAATGTAAGGGATGTGGCACCTGTAGCGCAGTCTGTCCCACCGGAGCCACGCAATTAACTAATTATCAGCGGGGAGTTATCTTTACTAAAATTGAGACTTTAATGAAATCCATGAAAGAGGAAAATTGGACGGATCCCGTGCTTCTTGCGTTGACCTGCGAAGAATGTGGATCCTGTGGAGTAGATATTGCAGGACTAGCGGGATTCGAATATCCAACCAATATATTTACGATTGATGTGCCATGCGCTGGGCGGATTGGTGTGATCGATATTTTGAAGGCCTTCGTAGAAGGTGCTGATGGGGTGCTCGTGGTTCAATGTCCCGAACCCTCTTGCCATTACATGTTTGGAAGTCATAACGCAAAGTTAGCGGTGCAATTTACAAAGAATATCCTCGACGAAATTGGCTTTGAAAGTTCTCGATTGGTCAATGTGGAAATGGTTTCTTCTGATCCAGATAAATATGTGAAAGCAATTCAAGATTTAAATGAAACAATAAAAACAATTGGACCAAATCCGAATAAATGAGGTGAGAAAAATGTCAATTACTTGGGCTGAAAAAACAAAACGGCGACATTTACTTGATTTAATTAAAAAATTAGCAGTTTCAACTCCCGGAATTGTTCATGTTCCTAAGGAATTAAGCGGATTCGGGACAGTGGTGTATGATGTCAATAAATGTATTTCATGTGGAGCCTGCACGCGAATGTGTGAAGATAAAGCCATTGTATGCGAGAATTCCTTTGACCTAAGCACTTTAAAAAATCTTCCGAAGGATTCCAAGGCTACCAATCGAATATTCCTCGCCAAATTCATCGATAAATTGAAAAAGAAAGAAATCCAAAAACCCGTTCCAGTTCCCGAAGGACTTTTAGGCTTTGGTACCATTAGCTTAAAACTTTCAAATTGCATATTCTGTAAAGAATGTGTAAAAATTTGCGAGTATGATGCCCTTTCCATGAAAGAGGAATGGAATCTCAATCAGATATTGGCAGAACTCAAAAATAGCTAAATATAATCTACTTTTCTTTAATGTCTCCTTTAAATTATATCAATAAATTTAGCTATGATTTATCTTTTTTCAATACACTATTACGTTTTAATATTTAGAGGAGCTTCAATTTATTACAAAACTCAGATTGGCTCCGAACTATGAGATTCCAGATCAAATTAATGAGGGAGATTCCAGATCAAATTAATGAGGGAGAAAAAAATCCCACTAAATTAATCTTTTTATTGGGTATATTAGTTCTCCAAACAATAATCGCAGTTTCCATTTTACATGCAAATGAATATGAGTTCATTCAATTGAGATTTCCTTATTTAACAGATTTTGAAATTTCATTATATGATAGCGTTCTCTATATCTCGTATTTGATAGTGGGAATTCTGGCTGGAATTCTGTCCGATAGAATTGGAAAACGTAAAACTTTTATTACAGTGGGGAGTAGCGCTAATATCCTTTTCTTTTGGTTCCTGACTATCACGACAAATTATCCAATCCTGCTCCTCCTCAGATTTTGCCAAGGCGCTTCCACGGTCTTGAGTTGGCAAATAATTATGACTCTAATTTTAGATATATCGCCCTCAAAAAATCGGGGGAAAAATATGGGACTATTTGGGGTCTTTTTAACGGTAGCTATGGGGTTAGGACCTGTCGTGGGAGGAGTTCTTGCAGAACAAGGGACTTTCATTCCTTATTACGTAGCTTCAGCATTAAGTGGAGTAGTTTTCGCTACAGCGCTCTTGATATTAAAGGATCCTACAACAATTAAGAAAAATCCTTCTTTCAAACGAATTCTCTCAGCTGTTCGCCGTCACCCAAAATTAATTATTCCTGGGATATTCAATTTCATCGATCGATTACATATGGGATTCATCATATTCATCGTTCCATTCTTCCTCCAAGAGATTCTGGGCCTTGGGGAAAGCCTTAGAGGCATGGTTTTAGGTCTGTATGCCCTCCCCTTAATCCTTCTTTCGTATCCCATGGGAAAATTATCCGACAAATATGGGCGGTATAAACCATTAATAAGTGGGAGTATTGCGTATGGAATAGTTCTGAGCGTGATCGGGGTGCTTGGGGGCTATGGACTAGCGATTCTTATTATTCTCTTCGT
>CAYGYC010000141.1:0-6454 GCA_964353755.1 uncultured archaeon
ACAATTCTCTTTTAATAGATTATTAGGAATACTTCTTGGATTTATGATAGTTTGAGAATATTTTTCCTGTTCTCTTAGATATTCCATGAAATAATACTCCTATATGAATTTGTTTTGATACTACATGAATATTATGTAGTTTGGAGAAAATGATTTAAACTCCACATAAGTAAAAATAAGGAGGAATACATTTTCACTTTGTATTCAAGTTCGTCTCCCTAAATTAAAAATTATGGGAAAAAAGATCTACGCGATAATCCTTGCCTGGTGCAAAGATTGGAGAAATTGATTTGGTTCCTTCTGCAGTCATTTGAGCTGTGGACTAGAGCCAATCATTATCCCTCCTACTCCGCCTACATCGCCGCGAGCTTATTCATTTATTTTGCTTCTGAATTTTTCCTATTTTTTCTTTTTCGTTTCTCTTTAAATTTAGTTATATTTACATTATATCGAGCAATGGCCGTATAATAGCCGAGCATCGCTAAGAAGTGAGCTAGTCCATGTCGTGGAGTCCAGCGATCATTGATTTTGTTTAAACAAGCAACTTTCCCATGATCGGTATAAGAATAAAAGGAGTATTGCCCAAGATAATATTCCTCCGCATATGGGGGGACATAAGGATAGTTCATTGGTAACCGTAATCTGAATTGGAGCTGTTCATTTTGTTCTGAGGTTCCTTCAACATAAAAAATGCGGTTATTTTTTGAATCCTGCTCTATTTTTGTGAAGGTTATGTTTTTGGTATTTTTTTTAAGGTATTCCAACTTTTCAAATTCCTCGGCTAATCGTTTCTCCCATCCTCTCTTGCCCACTTGCACGATATTGAGGAAGAGAGGGATTTCCATGACAAAATCCCAAACCCCAACGACAGGTCCCCTGGTAAACTTGATATCGAAGGAATCATCCATTTAAAGCTCACCACATGCGGGACATCCAGGCCGACGTTTGGGGTAGGAAGCCGAAACTGAAAAACTTTCTTCCAATGAAATTCTAATCAGGGGAATAATTTCTCCGTATCCTAAAAGAATTTTGAAGGCCTGTTCCGTTTGAATACTGCTAACAATATTCATGGTGGTGGCCAAGCTCGCCCCACAAGGCACTTTTAAAATAGAGGATTGCAGTTCTATCTCCTTAGGATCGAGATCCTCGACAGTAATTAACGTTTGATTCGACCAGTAACATTCCAGGCAGGGAGTTTTTCCGGGGAGAACCGTGATTATTGTTCCTCTAAGGGCATTTTCGGAGGTCCCCCCATCTATTAGTGGTTTATTAAATGCTGTTGCATGGGCATTTAACTCGATTCGGGCGGCTTCATTGTCAAAACAGGAGAAAACAACATCGGATTTTTTGATGAGCTTTTCCAAGTCCATCCACGCTACCACATCCTCTTCATACGCTTCGGTCTTAAGATGAAAAGTGGAGGGGATAGTTGGAGAATTCCGAATCGATTCTAACTTTTCTGCAAGGCATTTAGCTTTAGGTTTATTTATATCATCTCGCGTATAAATTAACCGATTAAAATTTTCTTCTTCTACCACATCTTTATCGCACAGAATAAGTTTCCCAATTCCAGTTCTGGCTAAGATTTCTCCAACAATTACTCCCAGCCCTCCACAGCCACCCACTAATGCCGTTTTGGATATTATCTTGCGGATATCCAACCCCGCAAAAATGATCCGTGAAAACATCGATGGAGATTCAACGGCTAATTGATTACGCGCATCTAATGGTAACATCTTCATCCTTCCTTGGCGATAGGTGTCTAGATAAAATAATCTAATCGATCTCTTTTAAATTTCTTGTCCTTTTCTTCTGAAGCATCCTTGGGAACTTCCTTAGGAGGTCGAATTTTTTCAACGGCTAACGGTTTTTCTTTAACGCCCTCGGAGAGAGTAACAACTTCGACCTGACGTTCAGCTAACGTCTCTTTTATCGGAGTTTCAGCCACCGCTTTTTTTCCAGTGGGTTCTGCGGGGTGTTCGGCTTTCTGGCTTTCAGGAGGCGGTGTTTCTATGTGGATTTCTGCTGGCTTTTCTTGTATTTGCGTTTTAGGAATAGGTTTTTCCTGTTGAGCTTCAGCCGGTGTCGCTTTTACCTGTTCGACTTCCTTTTGAATTAAAATATTCACAATCCCCTTCCAGAATTCATAGAATTTCTTGAAAATTAAGGGGAGCACCGATTTCTCTAAACTCCACATTAAGGGGTGGTTTATTTCTTTTATTGCTGTATCATTGAGGAGTTTCCGTCCTTCTTCATAAAAAACAATATCATACCCTTTTTGTTTCGGGATATAGGTTAATTTTTTAAGAATCTTTTCTAAATCAGCAATTGTCTCGTTTTCCTCTAGAAAAATGCGGTAACGCAAGGTATTGTTCTTGCCTAACTCCTCGATTTCAACGGCTCTCCGTGGAATGATTTGCACTTTTGACTTTTCAGATAGAACCGGGGATTGTTCCTCTGAAAGATTCTCGATTTCAATGGTGGGACGAGAAAAAAATTTTAAGAATTCCGACCCGATTTTTTCAGAAAACAGGAGACCGAACTCAGCAGGAGCTAAATTCTTAGGCACCAACATCTTTGTCCTAAATGCAATGTGTATTTCTTTCTCCAATAACATTTCTTCCGTAGTCAAATCACGAATGTTGACTTTAATAGGAAAGATTTTTTCAGCGGTAGCGGTGTAACCATCAATTTGGTTGTAAGGATCAACCATGTAGATGAGAAATGCGTTTAAGGGTTTAGCATTGCCATATTGTAAGAAATTTCGTTTATCCGTAGCACTGTATTCGGTAAAGCCGGGATGTTTATGCATGTGCCCCACAATTTGGAGCCCAAACGGGAGTCCCGCATTAAGTCGAAGGGAACGGGCCAACCCCGATTCAATAAAGCCCCCACTCTGTTCGGAATATTCAAATTCAATTAAGTCATACACATAACAGATTCCTTTTCGAAAAATCCCGATAAGATAAAACCCCACTTCTTTATAAGTTTCATTCCCCCTTTTTTGGGCATATTTATAGAGCGTAACCGGAAGAATAAGCTCCTTTACAAAGGGTCCATTGTCCGTTGCGAGCCCTTTATACTCCAACTCTTCGTCGATTCGCTTATACTCCATGTCTTTTCCCTTTGATTAAAGTTTGATGGAATGGGCTTTGTGCTCAAGCGCATAGTAGTATCCCAGAATAACGAGAAAATGCGGTATCCCAAATTTGCCATCCGTCCTCCAGCGACGCGCTAATTCACCAAAACACTTATCGCCCGATGTAACATGCCGTTCCGCTGATTCTTGCTGCGCTCGGGGAAATTCATGTGGATATCCTAACCCTAATCGAATCACAATTTGTCGCCCTTTAGTCCCTTTCCCCATATAGAATACGGCTTGCCATAATCGAGAATTCCCCTCTTGCGGGGTCAATTGATCATACACCGAAAACCCAACTTGTTGGACATACTTTTCCTTTAAAAATTCAAAGATCTCGAGTTCTTCTTGAACTCTCCGATTCCAATTTGGAGATCGCGAGTCATTTACATTTTCGAATAGGGGTAACGCCTCAAGGATGATCTCGCCCTTGAGTTTCAGTTGGTAGGGGGTGAGAAAATGGATATTGATATAATCTTTTTGAACATCTATGGAAATCGAATCCATAAATTTCGTCAGATCAATGCTGTTCTTGTCTTCCTCGTTTCTATGCAATTTCCCCACCTGCCACTTCGGATAATTTAGTATGTGGTTTTTAAAAAAAATGCAAGAAGTTTATGCAGTAAAGCTGCTCTTTTAACCCAGTTGATCTGGCGTACCAATCACATAATGATTGGTTCTATAAGTATCAATGACTTGCTTGACCGTTTTATCAGACCAATTTTGAACAATCGCACCATCTTTAGTTGCGATTCCCACTCGTTGCGGGACGGGTGTAAATAATTGCTTAGCTGCCCTTCCGACATAATCTCTCAATAATTCTCCGGTTACGGCAACTATTTGCCACTTTTTATTTTCATTCGCAGCATTTTCGAAGGTTAAGGTAACTACTTCTTCTTCACTCGAAACATCATCTTCGTTCGCCATGATAACCTCCTCATGGATTTTTATTTTTCACCTTTTTATTCTATTTTAATCTATTTTCCTATTTTGCTTTTAGTTCTACTTTATTAAAGAAATGGTCCCTTTTAAAGATAAGTAATAGGGGGGATTCGCATTTAGGGAGGAGCGCTGCGGCAAAAAATGAGCGATGCGCTGCGTTTTATTAAAAGGAGATAGGAAAACGGAAGTGTTGGAGAAGGAAAAAGGATTGATTTAAGAGAAAAACAGGTGCGATATTAAATATTAGTAGGAAATTGAAGAAGGTGAATCAAAGAGCCGGGAGTTCTTTTTGTATTTGCATATCCTACCGTTCATCCCACGCATGGAGTTCTTTGATCACCGATTCAATATTATTTTTCAATGTTGTTTATACAACATTTTTAAAGACAGATAAAAAACAAAAAAAGTAAAGGGATATTTCAGAAAAAGGAGGTAGAGAATTTAACCGAGAGGTACAGGGAAGGGTTGTAGATTGTGGTGTTGAAGATGGTCCGTAAAACAGGTGGGGCTACAGAAACTGAGAGGACCTGTACCGCAGATTCTACAAAAATAGTAGCCATAACTTCCGTCAAAGTCTTTTTTACATGATGCACATTTCAGACTTATTTTATTACCGCTTTTTATAGTCCCCATAACACTCTCTTCCATTTTTAAACCCACTTTGGAGAGTATCTGTTCGTTGAATATCTTAATGCCCTCAACTGATCGCTTAAATTCCGATTTAAAAGAATCATAATTGGTATTTATGGGACTATCATTTTCAGAATAGACATTATGATTGAGATCAATGCTATATGTTAAGTCTTCAACTAGATAGTTTTGTAGGAGCAGTTCAGTAAATAAGGCAGTCTTTTTATCGGAAGGAAGAGATTCTCCTCCTAATAAGAGGACGTAGGTGCAAATCCAATCTTTTTTAGTCTCTGCATTACGTTTATTGGCTATTTGGACAATATATTTCATATTGTTGTAATTTGCAAGCAGAATTAACCTTTTTTCCTTCTTTAACTCTTCAAATTTTAAATTCATCTTCTTTAACCAGTCTTTTGCTTTTGAATAGATATCCATATCTATGCCTCTGCACGTCTTTTTATTCTCATATAAAAATTGGTGATTTTATAATTTCTTAGTTAATGTAAAAAGGCTTATATGATTTTTGTTTTGGTTATAGAAATAGTGAAGGGAATTACCCTAAAATAGTGAGGAGTATCTGAATCTCATATTTTTCAATTATGTTCGAACATTAGTATTATACCAATCTTACAGATTTTTAAATTTCTTTAGTATTTTTCTTCTGAATACAATGAACACCACCCGATATCGCGCTTCCGGTGCATCCATTACAGGATATACAATCGCAAGTTAATCCCCCAATTCCTTGTAACCATCTCTTTGGGAGATCTGGTTCTTGAATTAAGGGTCTGCATAGCGCAATGAAATCTGCACTCCCTTCTGCTAGTATATGTTCAATTATGTCAAGAGATCTTATTCCACCAACTAGAATCAAGGGTATATCGATTACTTTCTTGATTTCTCGAGCGTATGGTAAGTAATAGGCTTCTTTGTCCTTAGATCTAATATCAACTCGAGCCTCTGGGTTAAAGGCGGGTGTCCAGCCAAGTTCTTCTTTATTACGTAATATGACTTCCCACATAGCTCCACTGGTTTCAATAGCATCAAACCCTATTTTAGAAAGCCTCTCCGCAATCTTGATGGATTCGCCCAAGTTTATTCCGCCTTCCAAATGGTCATCGACATTCATCTTTATCAAAATAGGAAAGTCTTTTCCTACCCTTTCGACCATTCTTTTGTAAATAATCTCAACAATCCTAATCCTATTTTCTAAGCCGCCCCCATATTCATCGGTTCGTTTATTGGTATAAGGAGACAGGAATTCGCTCAATAGATATCCATGGGCCGCATGGACTTGAATACCATCGAAGCCGGCTTCCTTTGCCCTCCTTGCGGATTCAGCAAAAGCATTTACTGTTTCTTCTATTTCTTTAACGGTCATCTCGCGTGGAGTCTTATTCGACATCTGTTCAGTAATGGCAGAAGGCGCAACAATTTCATCCAAAACAAGTGATTGTCGTCCACAATGAACTAATTGTATCATAATTTTGCAACCATTGCCATATTTATGGACGGCTTTTGTGAGTTTCCTCAAGCCTGGAATTAATTTGTCATGGTCGATTCCAATTTGGTAAGGCATGGCTTTCCCACTGGCTTGGACATAAGCATACCCGGTAATGATTAATCCCACTCCGCCTTGAGCTATGGTTTTGTATAATTCTAAGAGTTCGTCTGTAACATAGCCATCTTCAGTAGCTAGCCGCTCAAAGGTGGCAGATCTAACTAATCTATTTTTAATAACTA
>CAYGYC010000141.1:6554-10886 GCA_964353755.1 uncultured archaeon
TTTTTGAAGGTCATAGGACTGGGAATTTCGGGAGACATTTCCTGTCCGGCGTCTATTTTTCGTTTACGAATACCTAGGATGATCTCTTCTTGAAGAGCTTTCGGAAGTTGCTGGAATTTTTCGAATTGGTACCCGAACATAGCTTTCCCTTGGGTGGCAGATCGGATTTCTTCTGCAATGCCGCCTGATCCTTCGGCCGCTTTGACGGCCTCCGAGGCGGGAACTTCACCATGAATCTCTATGCTTTGACCCACTTGCGTCGTATTGACCACTTTACCCCGGTGTTGAGTCAGAATCGTCATTATCTTGCCCATATATTCAGAATTTATTTTTACATCAATGCGTAGAATGGGTTCGTATAAGGCAGGATTCGCCGTCAGAAAGCTAATATTCAGCGCCGAAAAAGTCATCTGGAGTATTTGTCCCGCCCGGGTATGCGCCGGATCTTCGTGAACTTGTGCATCGGTAATGATCACTTTAAGTCCCATCGCGGGTTCTTTAGCGAGGACGGAGCTAATACAGAAATCGCGGAAAGAACTAATCACATAGCTTTTAATCCGTTCTAATCGCTGCACTCCCATCGTCGCGTTTACCAGGATATTGATGCCCTCGATTGCCCAAATGCGTCGGGATTCTTTCTTATCCCAGCCCGCATCACGCAAGAAATTGGCTCGTTCCTTTTCTTCTTGCATTTCAGTGATTTTTCCGTCTCGCAATAATTGCTGCGTTTTCTCATCCAAGGATTCGATATACAATTTCAGTTTATTATGACCTTCCGGGCATTTCGTATGTATTTCTACGCCCTTACCGAGTAAAGCTTCGTGGTAGACCGTAATGGGAATGCCTATTTTAACGGGGACTTCGTCCTGAATGCGTTTAACGAGGATTTCAATTTGGAGGGGATCGATTCCACTTAAAATATATTCACCCGAGGCCTCATCTTTTCGAAAAGTTGCCGTGGGGTCAGCCATGACCCATTTATTAACCACCTCGCCCAGTTTACTCAGATCTTTCGGATCGATGGATTTAACACTGCGGGAAACCACGGGATCTGAAACGTAGACGATTTTTTCAAAACCAGGAATGAGATCTTTATAATTCGGATCAATAAAACTTTCGCCGGACGGGATCATTTCGGGTAACTCCATAGCAAATAAATTGCCCGCGGGGACTTCATCCACAGGTAAAATAGTATCCAGTTCAAAAACACCTAATCTTCTGATTCGAGCGGTTCGTCGTGCAGATAATAGGTATAAATTGTCACCTTGGTGTAATGTCCCGCTCCAGACTCGCCCAATTAAGGTTGGTCTTTTGGATTTCTGATTAATTTCAATTTTGGTAACCATTCCTAAAAGTGGTCCATTTCTATCCACATTAATCAGGGAATAGGCGGTAAATGCTTCGGGATCATCTTTGATCGTATTTACATCGGTAACATTCATACCTTTTTTGATATCTCCAGACCATAGTTTAGCCATCCGGTATTTTTGCGCTTGAATAGGACTAGGCAGGTGTTTAATCACCACTTCTAGCATGGCATCCACTAGAGGTAAATTTTCTCTCAGCCATTCGATGGGTTCTTTCGAATTACCTTCCAACGCTTCCTTATATTTTTCAAGGACTACTTTCGCGGATAAATTCTTTCTTTGCAGCATAGGAATTGTAAATCCCCAACCATCTTTAGCCGACCCGAAAATCACCAGTCCTTCTTGGGGATCAATTTTCCACTTCCCTTTGATTTCTTTCGGTGTGGCGTCTTCCACGTATTTATTTACTTCAGTAATGATTTCAGTGAATCGGTTGATGATTTTATCCGCGGGTAATTTCTGTTCCATAATCAGCCGATCGACTTTATTGATAAACAGCGATGGGCGGCACCATTCCGATCCTACCGCCAGATTAATATTGGTAACGGTTTGGGTCATTATCCCTTCCAATGCATCGACCAAGATTATGGCTCCATCAGACCCTCGTAACGCACGAGAAACCTCACCCGTAAAACTAATATGTCCCGGGGTATCATTAATTTCTAATAAATAGGTCTGTCCTTCGTATTCGTAACTTAAGAGGGCAACCGAGGCAAAGATGGTGATCCCTCGTTGGATTTCTTCTTCATCTCCATCCGTTAAACGCCGTTGTCCTTCTGAATCTCTAGAGATTAATCCAGCCCGTCCCATTAGATAGTCACAGGCGGTCGATTTGCCGTGATCCACATGCGCTGTGATTGTGAATATGCGGCGCAATTCCAATGGGTGGTTCTTGATCATCCTCTGAATTTCTTCTGGATTTTTTACTTTTACCAATGTTCGTTCCACCTATAATGTGTTTATTTTTAATTGTCATTAATTGTCATAAAGGGAAAAAAAGGTCTCATCCTTCATGGGGTGAAGTATTCACCGGTCTTTAAAACCTTTAAATAATTAGATATTAGATAAAATTTAAAGTTTATGTATTGTTTCAGATTATCAGTTTCATTATGGTAAATTTTTACTATTAATGGGCATGGAATCATTTACTATGAAAATTAAGCAAATTACTGAGGATAATATCATATTAGCACTTTCAACGGTACAACGGTATTTAGGAATATTGCTCGTAATTTGTGGAATATTGATTCCAGTCTCTCTCTTTCTTGTCAATGATAATCAAGTCTTTTTAGATAGCGGCTCAAGTTTAGGTACACTACTATTAAAATTGAGTTTAGGGAGTTTTATAGGCTATATCTTTATTTTTCAAATTCCGAATATCATCTATTTCTTCGCAATGCAAAATATTCTTACCGGTATAGGACATATTTTATTATTCATTCTTAATACGTTTGCATTTATTGGGACTTACTCGTCTATTTTTTCCTTTTTACCGATTCTAGTTTCCGGGATTTACTTGATCCTCCATTTTAAATCCATTATTGTAGATAAATCCACTGCTGTCTTTACCTTTCAGGAGCGAATTCTCGCTTTATTCTATAGCAAGAAGACAATTCCCTTTGCAGAAATAAAAGAAATTCGGTTACAATACAGAAATGGATTAGGCTTTCTCACTGGAAAGGGAGTTCAACACCGATATCGACTGCGACTTTATTTTCTTGAAATAGACCCGGGGTTTGAAAATGTTTCGATTACCGGTGAAGAGGAGGAA
Organism: uncultured archaeon; assembly: GCA_964353755.1. GTDB lineage: Archaea > Asgardarchaeota > Lokiarchaeia > Helarchaeales > HEL-GB-A > CAYGYC01. The sequence goes on from CAYGYC010000141.1 coordinate 9,693, forward strand.
CAATCATCTGAATTTTTTAGACCGATCACCTTGCGGAAAAAACTTCTTTCGCAATCTGCTCTTATAGATTCAAGTTTTTTTAATGTTAAAAGTCATCAAATGCGGAAACTCGAGCGCATAATTAAAGAATTATTACGATTAACCAATTTTTCCCTCCAAGAAGAAATTAAAAAGGACCATGGGATAATAATATGCTATAGAAAATAAATGGATTTACGTTTTTCATAAGTGTATGTGGTGAGAATCATGAGTCAAAAGTGGCAAATTATTAATGACGTGATCAACGATGCAAATTTAATTTTGGAGGTCTTAGATGCTAGGGATCCAAATGGAACGAGAAATGGACGAATTGAAAAATTGATGTTGAGTCAACCCGATAAACGGTTGCTTTTGGTTTTAAATAAAATAGATCTCATTCCCAAAGACATTGCAATGCAGTGGCAAAAAATTCTACAACGCGAATTTCCTACCATAGCCATTAGTGCCATCCATGGATTTGAACGAACCCTGCGCCTCTTACGGAAAAAAATTCTCCAATTGACCCCCAGTCTCCCGGCCTATGTCGGAATTGTGGGCTATACGAACACGGGAAAGAGTACAATAATCAATGGATTGAAGGGTGCGAAAATTGTGGGAACGTCACCACAAGCAGGTTTCACCAAGGGGAAACAATATATTAATCTAGCAGAGAACATTCGTTTAATTGATTCGCCCGGAATTATCCCTATTGAAGGGGATGAGGTCGAAATGACGTTGAGAAATCTCATAACGCCGGAAAAGATTAAAAATATTGATGCGGTTGTAAAAGAAATTGTGAATCGGGCAGGAATTGCTCTGCTTTCACGAATTTATGCAATGGATTTTACCGAGCTAGATGAATTCCTTGAAAAACTTGCCAAACATCGGGGCAAACTATTGCCGGGAGGCATTCCTGATATTTACGAAGCTGCTAAAATTGTTGTGCGCGATTGGCAGCGGGGGAATTTACCATTTTATGTGCCGCCTCCTTCCGAATAAATCCATAAGAAAAATTAACTCGAAATAGCCTCGTGAAAAAGTTCTCGAATCACTAGTTCTTTATCCACAACCCATTGTTGTAACAAGGGAATATTGTTTTTATTCGAATTTACGGCAAAAAAACTAATATTTTTCAGCACCGGTTTGTAGAGCAATACTGAATCTTCAAACCGGTGC
>CAYGYC010000142.1:0-10818 GCA_964353755.1 uncultured archaeon
TTTTAATAATTTTTAATATTTAATACCCGTATTATTGCTAAAAACAAATAGAAAGAAGAGATGAGAATAGATTTTCTTTGAAAAACGAATTATAAAGAAAAGATTGCCCATTTTCAATAGATATATTAAAGAATATTTATTTAGAGATTATTATTGATAAGAATTATGGTAATATTCTCTTATATTCTCGAAAAAATTAAAAGAAATTTCACTTTTTAATTGCCGAACGCGGAGAAAGGGCGGCGGGAGATTTATATAGGGTAATTTAAATAATATTTTGGTGAAAAATTTTGGAGTCCAAAGAAAAAGTGGTCGGACAGAAAATGAAGTTGGTCGAGCGGATTCAATTACAAAGGACGCCCCAATTGAATCAGCTGTGTCATAAAAGCAAAGACCTGTATAACCAAGCCTTATTTCTAATTAAAAAGACGTATGAGACTGAATCGAATAATGGAAGGAAGAAATGGATGCGGTATGATGAATTGTATGAAAACTTGAAAGATTCTGAGAATTATAAGACGCTACCCGCTCAGAGTGCGCAACAGGTCTTAAAACTCCTGGATAAGAATTGGAAGTCGTTTTTTAAGTCGATCCGCCAGTGGAGACTACATCCCGAGGATTTTCTGAAAAAGCCGGAACCCCCGAAATATAAGCCTAAAGATGGGGAGATTTTAGTGATTTTCACGAACCAACAGTGTCGGATCAAACGCAATAAAGAGACCAACAAATCGGAACTCGTGTTTCCCAAGGAGGTACTCCCGCCAGTAATCGTCGATGGGCAGCGGGTTCCTGTAAAGATAAATCAGGTTCGCCTGATACCATTGTCGAAATTCAAGTCTTATAATTATACTATAGAGATCGTGTATGAGAAGGAAATAGAAGATGCCCAGCTGCATAAGGATCGGATAATGGCAATTGATTTGGGGTTGCGTAACATCGTGACCGTGGTCACAAATATTGGGCTTCGCCCCTTTATCGTGAGGGGTGGCGTAATCAAGAGTATTAACCAGTATTACAACAAGCAACGGGCCGCCTTTCAACAAATGAATGCGATATATGGCATTAAATATGAAACAAAACACTTACAAAAGTTGCGGCGGACCCGAAATAATAAAATTAATGATCTATTCCATAAACTCTCCCGGGCGATCATTCAGTACTGCGTGCGATGGGGGATTGGGACTATTGTGATCGGGTATAACGAGGGGTGGAAGCAGCATTGCAATATGGGCAAGCGGAACAATCAAAACTTCGTGAATATTCCATTTAATCGATTTGTGAATGAGATCCAGTATAAAGCCGCATTGTTGAAACTTGCGGTAGTGCAGGTCCATGAGGACCATACGAGCAAGTGCTCTTTCTTGGATAATGAGCCGATTGAGCATCACAAAGAATATGTGGGGCAGCGGGGGGTCTATGTCAATGGCAAGGTCTGCCGGGGATTGTTTAAAACGAAAGAGGGGAAAATCATCAATGCGGACGTGAATGGGGCATTTAATATTTTGCGAAGAGCATTCCCGGAAGCGGTCACAACGGACGGGATTGAGGGATTGGGGTTAATTCCCTATGCTGTAAAATTTGCAGCATTAGAGCAATTTGCTAACCTAAATCTCCCGCAAAAAGCACTCCCGGAAGTGGCCACAGCGGACGGGATAGATGGCAACTCTTAACTGAGAGGTAAATGCTGTGATAAAAACCGTTCAATTCCGCCTATTTCCTTCTCAATTACAGGAAAAGGGATTGAATGCCATTTGCACTATTTATAATAAGGTGCGGCGGATTGGGTATAAGCTATTGTTTAATAATAATGAAAATATCCAACAAAAATTGATGGCTCTTTGTCATAATAATTCCTACGTGAATACTATTTTAATCGAAAATAGAACGCGCTTGAAGCAGCAGGAGACTTGGCTGGAAAAAAGGCGAGACTATCTCGCATCTAAAATAGAAGTGATTCGGGATAAAATCGATGGAATTAAATTGAATGATGAGAAAGACAGGCGATTAAGAGGGCTGTATTCACGCTTATCCTCCATTATGAATAAGTTAGCAAATTTGAAGTTAGAGCCGGTAGTTTTCAGTGGTAAACAGGTTTTTCGGGACAGGCTCCTGAAAAAAGTTTCACGAGCAGAATTCAGGATAAAGCGGGATGCCTCATTCAGCTGTATTGGGAAGGTTCAATGCAATATAAAGAATGTCAACTTGAAAATTTTAGCCGATCAGCATATAAAAATACGCACCTTCAGAAACGAAAGGGGAAAGAAATGGCTGACAGTTCCTTTCTCGGTAAATAGAAAGCAATCTCACTGGTTACAAGAAATTAAAAATTTAGATAAATATACGGCTACGGTGAAAAGAAAAATCATTAAAGACGAGGTTCGATACTATCTCTTGGTCTCATACGAAGTACCCGAACCAGCGATTACATTAAATTTTGAGAACGGGGCCATCGGCGTCGATGCGAATTATAATTTCGCCAATCTGGCAGATGTGGATAGGAATGGACATTTAGTGAGTTATCACAAAATAGCCTATGGGAATTTACACACCTACCGCCAGAATAAGAGAACTGATTACGCCAGTTATAAGGCGGATAAAATCCTCAATGTGTGTCTGAATAAGAGAAAGTCAATAGCAATTGAAGATTTATCTTTCAAGCAATTCTTCTCATATAATAAGAACTTAAACAGGAAATTATCAAATTTTAAGAGAAGCATGTTAGATTTATTGGAACGCAAGTGCATGAAAAAAGGCATTCCAATAATAAAAGTCCCCCCGTATTATACCTCGATCATCGGGCAATTAAAATATTCGCGGTCATATAACTTATCAATTCATTACTTGGCAAGTTATGTGATAGCTCGAAGAGGGCTAGGGTTCGAGGAAGACCTTCCTGCCGATTATACGTGGCTGCTCTCACAAGTCGGGGATGTCATCAAGCCCCGTTTGAAAAAGAGCAGTACCTATTATAGTTGGTCGAGAATCCACGACTTCTTCAAGCACAGCGGGATAACGTCCTTCAGACCTTCGGAAGTAATGAAAAAAGCATTATTGGTGAAGAATGGGCTGAATTCGGTGACGAACGCACAGTCTGATAACCTTAGGGCTGGTCTGTCCCGAAAGGGGCAGATTGAAGACTACCATAAATTTTGGAATGGTATCAATAATGATAGAATCTTATAAGTAGTCAGAAGGTTAAGATAATTCTATTGAATTTTTGAATTATTCAAATTATCTTAATAATTCATAAAATAGAAGTGAAACATTCTTCTGAAAAAAAACTCCAAGGGGAAACTATTGGAAATAATATTGTGGTATATCTCTATGATTGGGCAGAGTTAGGACCCGTTATAAGAAATATACCACAGCAGTTGAATCTGGCTTAATATTTTTTAACTGAAATTTTATATCCAAAACAGTTAAATAATTATCGAAGATTTTATGCTTATAATTAATTGATAAATGAATATAGAGAATAAAAAAGTGAATTAAGCCAAAAATGAAAAATTATGATACATTTTTTTTCCTTCTTAGTGGAGAGCTACCAAGTAAGGGACTTCCATCTCATGAAATAATATCTATTTTGAGATCAAATAATAAAGAAATTAAAAAAATTCAGTTATATGACCAAGTTTTATTAGTATCTTCTGAAAGTGATATTTGTGGAGTTGTTGTAAATAGAGCGGCTTATGTACATCGATGTGGTAAATTACTATTCAATATTTCAAGTGCTAATTTTCAAACTATCGAAGAAAAAATACAACAACTCGACATGGATTCCTTATTAAAGAAAAGTAATTGTTTTGCAGTGCGGATAAAGAAGATCAAAACATCATTCCCAGATACGTTAGAAGAAGAAATGGAACGTAAGATTGGAGATTTAATTAAAAAGGGTGTAACCAAAAATATTAAAGTGAATTTATCTGATCCGGATATTCTCTTTTGGGGAATTTTTACTGGAAAAAATTTCATCTTTGGAGTTAGCTTAGGAGATATTGAACGGTCTAAAATTCGACAAAGAGCGCCTCATACTCGCCCCTTTTTCCACCCATGTGGATTAGATCCCCTTTTAGCAAGAGCAATGATTAATTTATCTGAAATAAATGGATCTAAAGTCCTCTATGATCCATTCTGTGGAAGTGGGAGCGTTTTGATTGAAGCAGCTTTGATGGGATTTAAAACTATTGGCTCAGATATAAGTCAAAAGATGCTCAGGGGAGCATTATTAAATTTGAAATCAATCAATATTAAAGACTTCTATTTATTTAGATCCGACGCACGGAGCCCTTGTATTAACAATATTAACAAAATAAATTGTTTGGTTACTGATCCACCATATGGTCGGAGCACACGAATTGAACTTGGTAAAAACAATACTTTTAAAATGCCTTCATCAATATATAATGAAAATTTAGAAAAATTATTAACCGACTTTTTCAGGAATAATGTTGATATACTAGAGCAGAAAGGTTCATGCGTAATAGCTTTACCATCTAATTTCAAAATTGATTCAATAACGTCACCATTTAATTTGAAAATTCAAATAAAATTTGATATTTATGTACATAGGTCTCTCACGCGAAATATTGTAATTTTGAAAAAGGTTTGAAATTGAATGCAATTAATATTTCTTGGCACATCAGGTACTATTCCTACAATTAACAGGAATTTACCAGCGATGGTTATCAAACGCCAAGGAAGAATTTTCTTATTTGATGCAGGTGAAGCAACACAAATTCAATTCTTAAAAGCATCGCTAAGTATGCACAGGATAAGTGATATTTTTATTTCACATCTGCATGGAGATCATATAGGTGGTATTCCAGGTATTCTTCAAAGCTTATCTTTATCCAAAAGAATAAAACCCTTGCGAATTTTTGGTCCTAAAAATTTAAAGACCTATATTTCTGTTATTTGCGAAACAATGAATTTTGATGTAACATTTCCTGTTATCATAATCGAAATAAATTCCGGTATAATTCTAGAGGAAAAAGAATTTCATGTAGAATGTGTTCTAGGAGAACACAAAATTGATACATTTGCCTATGGCTTTTTTGAAAAAATGCGTCCTGGAAAATTCTTTCCTGAAAAAGCAGAAAGATTGGGGATTCCTAAACCACTATGGAGAAAGTTACAGTGGGGGGAAGATGTTTTTGTAAAAAATAAGGCGTTCAAACCAATAGATGTTCTGGGACCCGATAGAGCTGGAAGAAAAATTGTTTATGCAGTAGATACTCGCCCCTGCGAGAATATATTAAAGCTTTGTGAGGGCGTGGATATTTTAATTCATGATGGAATGTTTGCTCACGAATTACAAGAAAGAGCGATTGAAGGAGGACATTCTACGGTTCTAGAAGCCGCTGAATTGGCGAAAAAAGCTGGAGTTAAACGATTAATTCTAACACATATCAGTTCGAGATACCCAAATCTTGATGAACTATTGAATGAAGCCCGGACAGTTTTTTCGAATACCGAAATTGCGCAAGATTTATTGACCATTGAGTTGGCGAACTACTTATAAATTAATAGTAAAAGCTGGTATTAAAAGGCATTAAAAGGATTATCGACTAAATCTGATGAAAGAGGTTATGGTTTAAGAACATCTTTAAGACTTCTTACGGAGGGATTAAACATATACAAAATATATCTTCTATTTTTCCTTCTTTTATTGGTATAATAATATATTTATGAGCATTTTAGCTCATCGATTAAAATCTAATTTTAGGAATGATAACTTGTTATTAAGGAAGATAAACCTGTGATAAGGGAGGATAAATGTGTATTCAAGAATGATATATTTATTATTAAGGAGGACAAACTTGTTAATGGATGTCGATAAATACAAGGATACCTATCTAAAAATTGTGAATCTATTTAAAATCATACAATCCTCCCAAATCTTTGACTAAAAATAACCTTACTCTTTCCATTTTTAGAGATTATGATGGTAACTATATATTTTTAGGATCTTTATAATTATCTTGAAAAGCGGCATTCTGGAGTATTTGGAATGACTTATTTTGATTTAGAAAGCCATTCCAGAAAGTATGGTTCTGATTATCACTCAGTTTCTTTACTGAACTCTTAAATATTTCAAAGTTCTTTGGTGCATGTATATCAGAAACGCAAGCTACTCGAATCATCCTTAAAATCCTTATGACGTAAATAGCGAAAAATCGTAACCTACAAAAATCTCCCTCTATAAAATATTTTGAAAATTACAATACTATTCATTGGATTTAGATAAAAATTTCCTAAAAGGCGGAACCTTTGCGATGGAACCTGGAAAAATAAATTCAATTTTCTTTGACCAATTTCCTTTTCCAATAATTTGGATGGATTTAGAAGGAACTATTATAAATTCTAATTTTGCTACCAAAAAAATATCCGGATATGGAAAAAAAGATTTAATCGGTCGAAAATTTACAGAAATAGTTGTAAATCCTCAGGAATCATTATCATTATTCGAAAAAATACATACAACTTTATCTAAGGGCGATTCTTTAGAGCCAATAGAAATTCAGATTTATAAAAAAGATGGTAACTTAATTTGGCTTAATATTCAAGGCGCACTAGTTCAATTAGGTGATAAAAATTTCACCCAATTAATAATTCAAGATAATACTGATCAAAAGAAAAAAGAAGAAAGACCCAAGGAATTTGAAGAAAAATATCGGTTAATTATAGAAAATGCGAACGATATGATTGCGATAATTGATGAAAATCTCAAATATATATATGCTAATGAGGCCCACTTCTATACATTAGGGTATAAACCAGATGAGCTTATTGGAAATAGTAGGATTATTCTTATTCATCCAGATGATATTGAAGAGGGAATTAAGTATTTCAAAAAAGAAATCACGAAAGTAAATGGAAAAGGAATGATGGAAGTAAGAATAAAACATAAAAATGGATTTTACAAATGGCTCGAGATTAGAGGACGATCATTTACAGGTAAAAATGGTAAAATAAATGCAATACTCATTTCAAGAGATATTTCTGAACGAAAAGAATATGAAAAGGCCATTAAAGACTCCGAAGAAAAATATCGTATAATTGCCGAAAATGCGAACGATTTAATTGCTATAGTTAATCGGAATTTTGAATTCGAATATATTAATGAACCACTTTTTTTCAGTGTATTAGGTTATAAGAATGGGGATTTAATCGGAAAATCGGGGTTTGATCTTATACATCCTGATGATATTAAGCTTGCAATTAATACAATTGAAAAAGGGAAGGATAATAGAGAAGGAATAGCTCAATTAAGGCTGAAAAGTAAAAATGGCGGGTATAGAAGGTTCGAATTAAAGGGAAGAGCATTCGAAGGAAAAGATGGTAAAACAAAAGCAATCATTATTGCTAGAGATACTACTGAAAGATGGAAATTAATTGAAGAAATTGGAAAACAGAATAAGAAATTAAAAGAATCAGAAGAAAAATACAGATTAATTACGGAAAATGCGAATGATTTAATTACCGTATTGAATGAGAAATTTGAGATTGAATATATGAATGTAGAAACGCATCGCCGAATATTAGGGACTGCGATTCAAGATGAGAAAAGAGTAAATAGACTTGATCAGATACACCCTGATGATATAGAAAGAATCGTTACACTCGCAATAAGGTGCTTTGATAAGGAAGAACTTGCAAAAGAGACAGTTAGGATCAGACATCATAATGGGTACTATATCTGGTTTGAAGCTCAAGCAAAGATGTTTGTGGATAGGAAAGGAGAGAAGAAACTCATTACCATTGCAAGAGATATTACGGATCGTAAAGAGGCAGAAGAAGCGAATATTAAACTATTTGAGGAGATTAAAAGGCAGAATGAAGAATTAAAAGAATTAGATCAGTTGAAGGATGAGTTTTATGGGGATATTACACACGAATTACGCACTCCTCTCATAGCCGTTAGGGGATTTACTGAACTCCTGTTGAATTCTACAAAGTTGGATAATGGTACAAAAGAGGATTTACAAGTTATATTAAAAAACGAACTTCGTTTAGAGTGCTTAATCGATGAATTATTGAACTATTCCCTCTTGAAATCAGGTAAAATACAATTACAAAAGGAGCCATTCGGCATATCAGGAATTGTAAATGAAATAAAGGATGAATTCAAATTAATAATAAAGCAAAAAAGATTGGTATTTGAAGAAAAATTTATCCTGGATAAGGAATTGGTTCTTGATAAACAGCAAATTATGAAAGTAATAAGAAATATATTATCGAATGCCATTAAATTTTCATTGCCATGGGGGACCATTTTTATTAAATCACGCATTGAAGAGGGGCTATGGACTTTTTCTATACAGGATCAAGGTATTGGCATTCCGGAGAAAGACATTCCAAATTTATTTTCGCGCTTTATTAAACTGAAACATACGGAATACATGAACCCGGGGGGATTTGGAATTGGCTTAACCATTTGCAAGAAAATCATAGATCTCTATAATGGAAAGATTTGGGTGGAATCTGACGGATTAAACAAAGGATCTACTTTTTTTTTCCAAATAAATTTAAATGATAACAAATTTGAATGACAATAATTAAGAGAAATATATGTTTAAAATAAGTATAATCCACATCATAAAGAAATTCAAATAGGCTGAGTTCACTAACTCCTCATTCAAACGTTTAAATTACATACTATTGATGGGTTTTAAATTTTAAAGAGAATAAGATAAGATTGGATTTGATAATAACTTATTGTTTAGATAAAAAGTTCAAGTGAAATTCGAACGTATTTTCATTATTGTAAGGACTGTCCCCATAACGATGTGAAAAGATCTAAGTTTTGGGATGAAGTTTTTTCGAATCTCCAGACGATCTGTGTAGAGTCGGATGAGGAACGAATGGCGAGTACCTTACAGAAATATTGCACCCAATTATAAATAGATTGCAAAATCCCAATTTATTATGATGAATTAACAAAGACCAAAACAAATGAGGATGTGAATTAATTGCGGGAGTCTATTTCGATAGATGATACTTTATTTTTTCTTAATGTAATCAAGCGTATTAAGTCCTTAATCGAATGGGGTGCAAGGGAGGTCTATGCTGAATTACAATTTGATCTCATTATTTACTTGGATTATTTGCTGGAAAAATTTGGGAAGAAATAGCATTCCTTTAATTTCTGTATTGAATGCGAGAGCAATTAAAAAAAGTTTTGTGAATTCTGGAAACAGATTGATGATGGAGTTTACGAATTAAGTGCCAACCCAAACAACGAGAGTAATCGGGAAGAATTACAGAAGTACTTACGCGAGTTGAAAATCAACTGCCACTGCTGGAATGTACTCGATAAAAACGTAGAATCCAAGCACCAATAGAAAAAGGACCCAAATTGATTGAGGACTTAAAATAAAAGGAGTTTAAATACGTAGTTTAGAAATAAGAAATAGTGAATTGCGAGTTTAGTAAGATATGAACTATTAAATAACTGAAGAGGAAATAAAGTGATAAAAACCGTTCAATTCCGATTATTTCCTCCTCACTTACAGGAAAGGGGATTGAATGAGAATTTCACCATTTTTAATAGGGCACGACGGATCGGGTACAAATTATTATTTAACAATAATGATCATATCCAACAAAAGCTAATGGCGTTTTGTGACAATAATTCCTATGTCAATACCATTTTAATCGAAACCAGTACGCGCTTGAAGCAGCAAGAGACTTGGCTGGAAAAAAGGAGAGACTATCTCACATCTAAAATTGAAGTGATTCAGGATAAAATCGATGAAATTAAAGCGAAGGATGAGAAAGACAGGCGTTTAAGGGGGCTATATTCACGCTTATCCTCCATTATAAATAATTTGGCAAATTTGAAGTTAGAGCCGATCGTCTTCGGTGGTAAACAGGTTTTTCGGGACAGGCTCCTGAAAAAAGTTTCACGAGCAGAATTCAGGATAAAGCGGGATGCCTCATTCAGCTGTATTGGGAAAGCGCAATATCGGCAAAAAAATCCAAACGTGAAAATATTACCCGATCAGCACATAAAAATACGCACCTTCAGAAACGAAAGGGGAAAGAAATGGCTTACGGTTCCTTTCTCCGTAAACGAAAAGCAATCTCACTGGTTACAAGAAATTAAAAATGTAGATAAATATACGGCTACGGTGAAAAGAAAGATCCTCAAAGATGAGGTTCGCTACTATCTCTTGGTCTCATACGACCTACCTGAACGGGCGATTACATTAAATTTTGAGAACGGGCTCATCGGGGTCGATGCGAATTTTAATTTCGCCACGCTGGCAGAGTTGGATAGGACTGGGCATTTAGTGAGTTATCAGAAAATAGCCTATGGGAATTTACACACCTACCGCCAGAATAAGAGAAACGATTACGCCAGTTATAAGGCGGATAAAATCCTCAATGTGTGTCTGAATAAGAGAAAGCCGCTAGCCATTGAAGATCTAGCTTTTGAACAATCCTTCTCCTATAATAAGAAGTTGAACCGGAAATTAGCCAATTTTAAGCGAAGTATGTTCGATTTATTGGAACGGAAGTGTATCAAGAAAGGCATTCCGATCCTGAAAGTGCTTCCGTATTATACCTCAATTATAGGGCAATTAAAATATTCGCGGTCATATAACTTATCAATTCATTACTTAGCAAGTTATGTGATAGCTCGAAGAGGGTTAGGGTTCGAGGAACACCTTCCTGCCGATTATACGTGGCTGCTCTCACAAGTCGGGGATGTCATAAAGCCCCGTTTGAAAAAGAGCAGTACCTATTATAATTGGTCCAGAATCCACGACTTCTTCAAGCACAGCGGGATAACGTCCTTCAGACCTTCGGAAG
>CAYGYC010000143.1:0-10585 GCA_964353755.1 uncultured archaeon
TTGTTGAAACTGCTGCGTTCTTACTTAATTGGTGGATTCTTAACCCTTGGTGGTTTTTTATCCCTTGGTTTTTCATTTGGGAAGGCGCCTGTTTCGGGTCCCTTGCATTTTTCACACGCACCCTACATCCACTAGTTCAGTATAGCTTAAGTGCTGCAGTTGGTGGCGCTGGAGAAGTTATTGCCGCTTGGGTCTACCCTTTCTGGGTCTTTCCCGGAAACTCCTTTTTATTTTTACACGGGCTTCTCGCTATCGTTATTGTATTCACAATAATCTGGGGTTTCGTCTGCCCCTTCATGACTTTTGTGATCAAAAAAAATCTCTAAACCTACATTTTGATTCTACTATTGAAGATATCTTTATGAGAGCAACCACTTCCATAGGGGAATATATTGAATTGTTTTCCCCTCTTTTTCAACACTTTGTTCCTCATCTTCCGTAAGAATTATTCCAGCATTCATATTAAGTTCGTTCATTGCATAAATGAGTGATCCTTCTTCGCGTCTTCGGGTAACTTTCTCTTTTATATTCCATGCAACTTGGATAAGCATTATAATATCCTGTCTTTCTCTTATCAGAAAATCAACTTCATTACCACCTTGACTTTTCCAGTAATAGATATCCGAATAGCGCCGTTTTAGTTCTAGGAATACTACGGTTTCTGCCAACTTACCAATATCCGCTGAAAACCGGAAAGAAACGATGTTTCGAAGTCCTGTGTCGACTGGATACGTTTTTTTATTTTGTTTGAATTGGATTCCTAATTTAAAGGAAAATATAGGAAGATCATAGACTAAAAACGAATCTTTTAAATATTCAATATATTTTTCAGCTGTTTCTACAGCGATACCAATAGATCGTGCCACACTGGTACTTGAATATGGCGATCCTGGATTTGTAAGCAAGAATATAGCAATTCTACTGACTATTTCATAAGAACCCCCATATCGTGAAGAAATATCCCTTGATAAGATATCATTAAATAGATTGGTTAGGATTTGTTTTCGGACAAATTCTTCTACATCAATTGCCTCAGGGAACCCACCCCCTTCTAGATACGCGTTGAGATAATGGGGAATTTTGTCTCTATTGAATGCAAGTGATTCAGGTCTTAAATCCGTCCACCCTCTTTTCTTTAAATATTCTTTAAAAGAGAATGGATCTACCCTGAATGTTATATGTCGTCCGGTAAGAACCTTTCCAACATCTGCCGATAGTAAGCTTGCAGATGATCCCGAAACAAATATCTTCGTAAATTTTTTCGTATCATACAGCATTCTTACCCATCGTTCCCATTCCTTCTTTTGTTGAATTTCATCCAAAATTAAAATAGAGGTTTCAGGGTTGATTTTAAATATCTCTTTTTGGATTTCCTCGAACGAAGCCGCATTGATCGATGGATCATCAAAATTTAAAAATAAAATATCTTGTGCGCGTATTCCTGAAGAGATAAGATAATCAATTAACTGATAAAGGATTGTAGTCTTCCCACACCGCCTAACACCAATTATATCTTTTATGTGAGGTGTATTAAGGCTATTAATGATGTTCTCCCTCATATCCCTTTCAATTCCTATCAGTCCTGGTGGCATTCTCTGCACCCACCATGGGTTCCAGGCCCGAATAGATATTTCAACCATGATTAAAAAACTATATTTGATCTTTATATATGTCTCGACTAGTATCGAGGATCTTTGTATTTTTTCCTCGATCATAATCGAGTTTTTTTAAGTGCTAAAAATCAGATAGAAGGAATAAAAACGTAAATATGTCTATCAATACGAAGGTCAAAATTAATTTCATCCCCTTTCAGAATAAAAAAGTTAAAAATGGCTAATATATGGTTTAAGTCAGTCCAGCTTTTTCTAAATTGGGGTATTCTACTTCTGGTTCATCGAAGAGCACGGCAATAGCCGCTTTGCCCACTTTCATTAAGTCGCGTAGCCCGATATCCTTTAAAACCTTTTCTAAGGGGATCCGAGGTGCCATATAGAGTTCTTTTCCTAACACCTTCTTCAAGAAATAGTAAAAGAATAAGACCCGGAAGGGTAACGCCAAAATGAACCCGCTCAGCTTCATAACGCGCTTAAGTAATTCTTGGACTACTGGTAATTTAATCCCTACACCATATTTAATCCATCCATACTCCTTCCAGAGCGCAAATTTCGCTTGCCCTACTGCTTCCGTATGATCAGGCTCCGAGGCGAATATTTCTTTCAAGGTCTTCATGGTGCTTTCCGGAAAGGTGCTTATTTTCTGAAGATGACCCTCATCGCCTTCAATCATGAGCGCTGTTTCCAGTTTATCCTCCTCATCGAGGAGGAACATCGCCAATTTAAATTGCATGCCCAGCGCATTCAGAATCGCGAAAATAAATAGCTCAGACACCCACCAATCGGAGAAGCGCTCTAGTTCAATGTTATACCCAAACCGGCGGAGAAACCATTTCGCCCACCCTTTCATAAAGACAAGTTCAGGGGAGTAATACCAATAATTTTTGTATTCTTTTACGCCTGGAAGGATATCTCCCATCCACTGATCGATTTTAGTCCAATCCCAAGGTGAAGGTGTCTTAACTATTTTAAGCAGTAGATTTATCACTTTCGTGGCATCCAACCCCACCGCGACGTAGGCCTTGAATTTTTTCCTAACTTTATCAGTGTAAATCTTAAGGGGTTTAAAAGTTTTCAAGGTTTTGTAAGGTTCAATGGCATTAAACGCGACATCCGACTTATCTTGGTCCATTTCAAGGGTTAATGCCTCCTCCTTGAGCTGCATTTTTACCATTGTCCCCCAATCCTGACTGAGTAGTGCAATTCCTATATTCAACTCCGGAAGCATGGGAACTATCGCATTCTTCATCAATTCAGGATTCAACTTCAGTTTCTCTAAAAAGAGCTTCCGAATCACATTGATTCCATAGGGCTCCGGTTCAAAGTGAATCCAATTGTTCTCAAATACATTTTTAAATGCTCCAATCATATACGCTAAGAGAGTTCCTACGTCAGTTCCTTTATTGGATATTTCATAGGCTTTTCTGAACTCATCAAAGAACTGGATCCCCGCAATTTTGATGAGTCCCAGTTCCATATGCTTCAATGCCGGTTGCTTAGTTATCCATTCTTTTAAGTAGGTAAATAGGTCATTTAACCGATTTTCTACGATAAATTTCGCCGCTTCTGTTGCCCATTCTTCATCGACCCGATCTTTTAACGGGACAAATTGCTTGTAAATGCCATTCTTCTCGTACTCGATACTCGCCCAAATAATCCTATCCCCCTTCTCTCCCATGATAATCGTAAACATGGTCGCATTCGGAATCTTCAAAAATTGGTAGAGATAGGTCGTGGTGATCTTCAGAACGGATTGCAGGTCTATCTTGATCCATGGTGCCAGCTCTAAATCGACTGTTCGCTCCTGTTTCGTTAATTTTTCGCCAGCTCCTATGCGCCCCATCTTCTCGACCATTTCTGCCCAGGGTTTCTTCACATACCGCGATCCCCATGCTAAGGTTTCCTGCTCAAACTCTGATAGTTCGACCATTTACATGACCTCCTTCAATTTCGCAATTTCTTCTGCATACCGCTCCCCAAATGCCTGATCATACTCCCATCGGTGTTTTGCGGGTTCTTTCGCCTCGATGAGCACCTTGTATTTCTCAATAAGATCCATAAGGTCTATAAGCACTCCCAGCAGAGGTATTGCACCTTTCAACCCTGTTACAAGCTTTTTTACCCCTTTATAATCAATTCTGAAAGGCGGACAGCCCCAATGATCAATAAAGGCAGGATCCTTTTTAAATAAACCGTTTTTGTAGAATTTCTTTTCCCTGAATTTATAATGCTGCGTGCTGCAGACGGCACAATCTCCTACCACACCGACCACGGCCCCAGACGGCGGTTCCGGCGGATTCTCCCCCACTAATAACACCAATGGATGCCCTGCTTCATAGGCTTCAATCAAAAATTTCAACCCAAAGCTTCGAAATAGATCAATCATAAATCTGGATGCCATTGAACAAGCACCTGCACACACATCCCCTTTCAGCACTTTCAAATATGGCTCCAGATTCTTATAATTAAAATCTAAATGCGCTCTAACTACCTCGAAGCGATGATCCTTTAGCTTCTCTCCGACCACAGTTATCTTTGAAACATCTCCCTGTCCAATTCCCCGCTCATGCGCCTCTTTGATTAACGGAATCTCCTGAATTGGGTCAAAGCCCATTAAATAGGCTGTACAGGCATCCACTGCAATGGGATCGGCGCCTGCCAGAATCAAATCTTTCTTCACTAGCGGCACTCTGCAGGCTGGATCTGATTTCGGCGGCATGGGCGAAATCCATGGCCCTTGCCCTTGCACACAATACCACATATCCATTACTGTCAAATTAGGTCTAGCTCGCGTGAGCATTAAATCACTAAATTTCCATAGTAATGACTTCCCATGCTCTGGACGCACCATATGCGACTCCCATTTATCCTCATCACAGACAATCCCTTGATTCAACTTCATTGCCAGCGTCACGCCCGTCACCGAGTGTGTTTTCGCTACAGGCATTGAAATTAACACATCACTCGTGAGGAGCTCCTTCGGTAGCCGGATTTTTTTGAACGATTTCCCCTCCGGGACGTCCACCCATTCAAAATCCGCAATCCCAAAATCACGCATGTAAAAATAGCGGGCGCCCATCCGCTTTGCAAAATCATCATATCCAAGTAGGCGGAATGTCAACCGACTCGAGAGTGAAATGCTCGGCGAATCGCCAATCACAATGTCTGCTGCCCCCGCCTCTTGACACATCTCTACCACCGTAAATAATACATCCCCACTCGTTATTGAGTGCTGCGTCGGAGACATTAAATTCGGTTTAATAAAGACTTTATTTCCTTTCTTCACAAATTTTTCCATTCCACCAAGTAATTCAATGGCTTTTCGCGTCGTTTTCCGAATCTCGGGTCCATGTGCCACTGAGACCGTCGGGCCTTTCGCACTTACATTCATATTAATTAATCACCTTTTCTATCACTCAATTGCTTTATATTAATCGACTTTTCCCTGATTCTAAAGTTAATTTATTCACTCGTATTGAAATATGACATGAATTCAATAAAAAATGATCACCCTCCATTTAATACGAAGAAAAGGCGCCTGTACCAATAATTCGCAAAACATGCATGCCCCATACCTGCAGGGTAAAAAAAGAAAATGAATTGGTTGGTTGCGTTTATGCTTTTTTTACATATAGCCGCGCCATCATCGCTAACAATGCCGCTACCGCATATTTCGTCGCTACACTGTCGATCGCCATCTCCAGCGACGCCACTCCATGAATCAGTCCGGTTAAAAGGGGTATGGCAAACGCAAATAGACCCACCCCTGCCACAAAGAAGAGAATTATCCGGGCGATCCGCACTCTGCCGAGCAGAATTAGAATAGCTGCTCCAAAAATGATCCACCCCGTAAAATCTGCAATCAACATCATCACAGTTAGCGTCTGGGCTAACGCCGCCGCCGCCGCCGTGGGATCAAGCCCTGGGAAATAGTTTGCCACGAACTCTATATATGTCTGCCCAAAGACCGGCATATCCCTTATCCCCGCAACTAAAAACACAACTCCTGCCAGTAACGCGGCAATAAACGCCTGGATTCGATTCCACTTCGATACTACAGGAAGACTCATCAGAAAACCTCTATCTTACCGGAAATTAATAATATATCAGCTTCTCCAAAATGTTGGTTAGTGCCTGAAAAATCTCCACCGTCCCTCCTTATTAAAACTGAGGAGCTTCACTCCTAGAATACATTAAAAAATCGAACTTCACGATAACATATGTGGAGAATAATTTTGGAGATCTTATACTTTTTGAATAAAATTCCTTCCATTTCTTATTAGTTATGCATTAAAAGGGTGATTTATTGAAATCCGTAAGAGAATGGCGTTTTCAAGATGTGCTTGTCAAAGAGGTGCGCAAATGTCACCATCGATCGAAAGATTATTTTCGCATCATACGTGCATGCAAAGATCAGTCTATTCAACCCGCCCCCTTAAAAGAAGCCCTTAACTTTTTCTTGACTTCCGAGATGCTTCCCGAAAAAGAACGCGCTACCATTCAAGCATTTACTGTATTTTGCGACGATCACATTATCTGCCTGCATTCTCGCTGGGCACGGACTATTTACTCCCTTCGAACTCAAATTTTCCAACAACTTGGGTGGTATCCGTATGTCACCGGACAGTTCTTAGATGAGAGCACGATCTCCCAGAGGACGGACAACTGGTTGGGGGATCGGGACTTCAATGAACTCGACTTTGCCAATTTTGAGGTGACCACAATTCAACTAGAAAGCGTCGCCCAAAGTAATGGAGCCGCCCTTCTGCTCCGCTTAAATGACTTTAAAATTCTTCTTGATTGCTGTTTTGACCTCGACAACCCGCAAAACTGCCTTTTGCATGAAACCCCTGACCTCATCTTCATTAGCCATGCTCATCACGACCACTATAGCTCCCTTCTTTCATTAATTGCCCAACTCGATAGGATTCCCCTTATTATGTCCTATACTACCCTTGATTTAATCTCCTATTTCAAGCAAAATCAGCCCTCTCTCCAAACTTACTTGCGAGCGAATGCTTATCCGCTCACTTTTGATGATATCTATCCGATTAACGATTCGCTTTCTCTCCAAATTCTCAAAGCAGGCCATTACCCTGGTGCTGCTATGCTCTATCTTGCTACACCTAATCATCGCATTCTTTTCACCGGCGATCTCTTCCTCCACGACCTGCAACCATTCAAAGGCGGTGCTACCGGCATCCACAACCTCAACGGTCCCCTCCATTCCCTCATCATTGATGGGCAATTCTGCAACCTAAGCTTCCCCTCCCAAAAATTATTGCTGGATAAGGCTTGTGCTAAAGCTATCAAAACACTCGACAACGGTGGTCCCGTACTTGTGCTTGGTGATCCCGGCAGCTGGCTCCTCGTCTTCTACCTCAAACTCTTCTATTACCTTTTCCAAATTGATAAACGCTTCCGGGTCTACCTGGATTCCCACACTCTTGAAATTATGAAAATTCTCCGCTACCGGCAAGAGGATATTACCCCCTTCCTCGCCCAGCGCATCCTCCGCTTCCATGATCCATTTGCCTCCATCATCCGCCAAAACCAGGAGGAGTTCGATTCCGCTACCCACTCCCCTCAAGATCCGCCGATCATTCTCTTCAACTCCAATCAGTACGAAGATCCCCCTCCACCCCTCCTCACTAATATCCTCGATAACCCCAAGGCCCTTCTCATCGTCACTGGGCCCATTCGCACCCGTCCGCTCCAGCGCCTCTGGGACACCCTTACCTACAATGACGCGGCCCCGAAACCCCTCCAATGCGAACTCTTTGGCTATTCCGGCAATCCGAAACACCCTGAATTCAGCCTCCACCCTGACAAATCCCAAATTATCGAAGCAATGCACCATTTAACCCCTCCACATATCTATTTCTTCCATAACACTCCCTCCAACATTACCTCTTTCCAAAATTTTTATGCGTCTCATCTTACACAACAGTATCCTAATATTCAGATTCACCCCCTCGAATTGAACGCCCACTTCACCCTCTACGATGCGACTTCCCCGCCCCCCCTCGAGCAAGACGAATACGAAGCCCGCTTCTTTCCTCTGATTAAAACTCTCGAAATAGCCCACCAATCCGGATATCCCGAGGTCAGCAGTTCCCTCCTCAGCCAATTCTTGACCTCCAAATTCCCCTATTGGAAAGAAAAGCTCGGGTTCTCCAGAATCTCCACCTATCTTGACGAAGCCATTGCCGCGGAGATCATCTGCGTCCGCTCTGAGGGCTCTCAACTCCTCATCAAACTCAATCGCCCTTAAACCTTGGGAGAGAGCATAGGAACCTGTTTTTGATAATTCTCGAATGTGTTACCAAATTCGCGAATAAGTTCTTGTTCCTCTTTCCACGCGGTGAGATAACTGTAGAGAATGATCAAAGGTGTAAAGAGCAAGGAATAGAGTGAAGAGAGCAGGAAAGAAACTCCTATATGGGATAGGATCGCGCCAAAGTATTGAGGATGGCGTATATGAGCATAAATGCCCGTAGTGATGATTTTATCCGTGTGATGGGTTTCTGCTACTTTAAGGCTGGTGGCTTTTACGCCGACTATCCCAAACCACGCCCCTATAATAATCAGCGGCACTGCGAGTAGTAAATGGAGTAACGGAATGGAAAAATTAATGAGAGGAATTATTACCGACGTTTGAAGAAGGGGGATAGTGAATTGGGGTTGTGGCGAAATCCAAATGCCAAATAAGAAGATGAAGAATCCCCAGCCGGAAATCATTCCTAAGATATTAGTGATTTTAGTTCCTCGTTCCGTTCCATATTTTTTTTGAAATTTTAGATGCTCCACGGAGAGAAAATGAATAGGCGCCATGCACCAGATACCTGCAAGTGAAAGAATAAACCAGATAAGATTGTCCACTTCTATCAGCCTCCATTTGTTTATAAAATTGGTATTATAGGTTTTATAGAAAAAAGGGAGGTGCTCCCAGTGGGGTTCGGACCCACGACCTCTGTGGTGCTCATCTTCTGGTTGAGCCCGTTCCAGCTCTCTCAGAAAATCTGTACGGAGTACCATCCAATTGGTTGAACATGCATACAGCATTCATATAAGGCTGGCACTCTGTCCTACTGAGTTATGGGAGCCAAAATATTGTTTTTCTATAATTTTTCGATTCTCTTTAAGGTTTCTATTTTTCAGATCATTTGTCTGAGACTTATTCCATACCACGGGTTTTATAATTTTTCGATTCTGTTTAGGGATTCTACAGTTCAATGCGCTTTTATCAGCTGGAACTCATTTTTTTTGGAGGATTATCTTGGTAATCTTATCAAACACGACATTCACATCTTTTCCCGTTTTCGCAGAAGTTTCATAGTATTCCACCTTTAATTCTTTAGCCCCTTTTTTCCCTTCTTCGAGAGTAACTTCGCGTTTATCACCGAGATCGCATTTATTTCCAAGTATTATCATCGGCAAATTAGGTCCGCAGAATCGCCTGCTTTCATCAATCCATTCATAAATGTGATGGAATGAATTTTTATTAGTAAGATCAAAGACAAGAAGTGCTCCTGAAGCGCCGCGCAAGTAGCTTTCCCGGAGGATTCGGTATTTTTCCTGCCCTCCAATGTCCCAAATGATTAAGTATACATTAGTTTTTAATCCTTTTTCCTCTACTTCGACTAATTTTGCAGAAATATCAGTCCCTATTGTCATTTTATAATTTTGATCAAATTTGTGTTCTGTATGTTGCACAATTAGTGAAGTTTTCCCTACGGCTTCGTCGCCAAGCATTACCAACTTATATACTCTCTCGTATTCGGTCATATTGGCAACCTCTTCTCATTAACAAATGTATCATCCCTTATATAAAGATAAAGTATGGGTATAGCTTTCTCTATTTTTTATAGATTTTTAAGGTTTGATCATAATATCGGGGACCATAGGTGAGAATGATTTGATAGAATTCCTTATTCTGGAGGGTGACTTTCTCTAGATTCCCTTCGACCAAAATAGGTTCATTGCGCTGGACTTGACCCCGAAATTCTTCCACATACGAAAGGATCCGATCAATTTCATCCAGTTTTGGGCCTTCAAGGATGTCCTGTAATTCAATTTTGTAAACGGATTCCATAAAAAAGGCATCTCGATCATCGATGACCTCGGCTACGGCTTTAATCCAGCCGATTCGTTCAATTTGCACTTGATCAGGATATTCATTATAGATTTCATTCCAATTTTTTACCGGTTCAAATTCAATTTTTACCGGGCGCGTTATCTTGCTACTGCGAATGACGGCGTAAATCAATTTTCGCGCTTCATAGAAAGGATATTCGTAAATCGTATAACGGGTAAAATTCCAGTGCATTGTCGATTTTTGAGGATCCCAATTCGCAAATTCATTCCGAAAGGGGGAAGAGGGTTGCTCATAAAAATCCGCAAGCGTCTCCTGGAGTTCCTGCAACGCCTTCCTACCATAAATGATAAGATCAATGTCACTATAATCGACATGATAGAAATTGTGCAAGACGGAGCCAAATACTCCAAAGTGTTGGGGTTTTAATTGCGATTGATCTGCGATGCGGTCAAGGATCTCCTGTAATGTGTTAACCAGGGGGTTTTGGGGCGGGTCCTGTAAGATGCGGCGGAGGGATTCATCGGGCCGATGAATTCCCGCGGGATCAGTGATTCCCACGAGTTTGGTTTTCAACGCCTTATGAAGAATTTGATATTGCGGATAATTCTTTTTGACGAATTGGAGTCCGCCATCGGCATAAAATTTATAGTAATGGGGGCTTGCGCCTTTCCCATCGAAGGGCCCGCGATATAAATACCGAACTGCGCGGGGATCCGAAGTTTGGTAAATGGATTCCGGCGCATATTCCACGTCACAAAAGCAAGCATTTATAGGATGCATATAGCTGTAGGTTCGGAAGATAATCCCTTCTTTCGAAATGGGCGCATCGCGATCACGAAACTCGACCAATTCAGTCAGCTTGTCAATTATTTTG
>CAYGYC010000144.1:0-10569 GCA_964353755.1 uncultured archaeon
CGAATGTGGGCTCCAGGGGGTGGGGCAATTCAGGAGTGCGGGATTCGGCAAGTTTCGCATACAAGATCCCAGCATCTCGCCCCTTCACCATCATGCAAAATACCCCGCGGAGATTGAAGATTTCACAGAGGACGAGAAACAGTTCCTGAAAGCTACCCTACTCAATGATCTTATTCCTAAAGTAGGGGGAATTGCCTTTTTGCAGAAGGAGTATGACACCACGCATTCGTTAAGTGCGCTCTTACTGAAATTGCACTATGAATGGCATGAACTCCGCGAGGACACAACTATTCGGCTCACCGAATTCCTTCAACGGATTGAAGGAGAGTATGGGAGTACAGTTGCGAGATATTATTATAAATTATCGCTGGCGGATCAGTTGGCTGCCAGTATGACTCGTATCAAGAGGCTTCCCACTTTTTCCAGATACCTTATTGGGCATGATTTAACCCAAAAAATTGACTTGCTACAATTGACACAATCGCTCCTTGCTATTGAATCACCCTTTCACCTGTGGAAATCAATATTGAAATCTCCCGAATTAGCGCTCTTGAATGAATCGCTGGCGTATGGCGACCAGCCGTTATCCACGCATCTATTATTGACCTTAAATTTTGGCAGTTATCTGGTCCGGAATAAAGCTGCCTATGTCTTGGCGAAAATAGTCCCGGTGTCGGAAAAGGCGTTTCTGCAAGGGTATTGGTATAAAGTATTTAATATCACGCAAAATGACGAGGTGGTAATTTATGTGATTGAGGAAAAAATCCCGGAATATCCGGCTGCAGTGGTAAAAAAAGTACTGGTGAAATCCCTGCGCCCGGAGACCAGTTGGCTCCGGCTCCAATGATGGGCGACAGATGATCAAATATATAAATGTAATTTTTATTAGGAGTGGAGTAATCTTAGGCTTGCACTAGACACCCCTCATTTGCACTTTCAAATCCTCCGATTTGAAGGATGATCTAGTTTAAAAATGCCTATAAATTTTAATATTTTTTTACCTTCTCTTAATGCGAAAATGCATAGGGCATTTAAATAAGAGTGTTTGAACGGGTGAACGATTAGTGGCTGATGATGAAATAACGGTTAATCCGGAATTATGTACGGGGTGTTGTACATGTGTTCTTGCTTGTCCGCTAAATCTAGAGATAGAGCCCCTATGTGCAGAAGGCATTGCACCAAAAACGAATAATGTGGTCCTCCGGGTCATTAATGGCGCCTGCCGGGTCTTGAATCCCGACCTGTGCAAACGAAAAACCTTTCCATGCGGGCTCTGTGAAGCGCTTTGCCCAAACGGCGCCCTTAAAATAAGAAAAAAGCGACCTGAACCTAAGAAAAAAAAGAAAGGAGAAATTTATTGAGGGGTAATTTCTCTTTTGTAAAGAAAGACCATGCCTAGGAGGGTAATGATGCCAAAGCAGGTAAATATCCAGGCGAAGCCTGGGATTCCACCACTAGGATCCAAAGGAGCGTAATCAGTGTACAAAGTGGGAGCATCTCCGCTATAGCCAGCGACTACTGCATATTTTGCGATACTGAAATCAGTTGGAATACAGTCATCCAGACCTACGAAAGTTAAATTAGAGCCTGAGATTGACCCCATTTCCTTTTGATTAGTAGCCGACCAGCCTCCTGTAATATTCCAATAGAGCCCATCACTTTCACGCATTAGATAGAAATCATTGTATGCAAGAGTATTGAGGAGATCATAGTCAGAATCCTCATCATTATCGATATCGATATAGATAGTGTATGGATATATGGCATTAACCTGCGGAGTGGAATCGAATTCAATGTAAAGATCAGCCCCTATAATGAAAACTCTGCGGATATCGATTTCTGGATGGAATGCGCCTTGAGTACCACTCCAAGGAGCTTCATCATACTGATATTGAAAAACATCATCGGCGTTATCCGTCATAGGTAAGGTGGACCATCCACAAGGAGAGGGAGAGGCCATCACTGGAATCGTCAGATATAGTGAGAACAAAAGCGCGCCTAAGAGGGAGAGAAAAAGAAGCCTTTTTTTCAAACATATCACCTTGTGTTTATGTTATTGTATTATATGTAGAATTGACCTTATTAAGGTAGTACATAGGACTGAAAAAAGGGGAGAATAGAATTTTACGTTGAACGATTGCATGTTATGAGAAAAGTTTTAATTTCAAACGGGTTTATGGGAAAAGAGAACGAATTCTTTTCAAATTTACATTTTTTGGGGTTTAACTCGAGCAGATCGGTTTCAGAGACCGCAGTAAGGGAGAGAATTTGGGAAAATATTATTTCTGCGTTAGTGGCTTTTCCAGTGGTTTCATAAACGCGCAGAACGAGGGCTTTTTGGGGATGATCTTCCGGGAGTTTAAGTGCACTCAGGAGAACATTTGTTGGTTGGAGCTGTAAGAATTCGAATTCGGCGGGGAGTTGTCCCTCAGATTTATCTACAGGTATTTGAATGGGGGGGTTGTTAAATTCGTTCGCGAGGAGGAATGGTTTGGCTGTTTTCCAATCGTTTTTGTGGATGTATAATGAATAATCCACGGAATATTCAGCTTGTTCATGCCATGTCCTGGTAGGCAGAATGCTGAACAGAGGATTTCCTGCGTGGGGATAGATGGGGATACGCCCAATAGTCATCCGTACGATATTTTTATATTTAGTATGGTAGTGCGCATCAAAGCCATAGCGTGATTTATTGATTAAGGAGACGCCATAATCATTCTGCGAAATATCAACCCATTTATGCGCAGGGATTTCCCATTGTGCTTGCCGTGCTCGGGTTTGTGGCTTGGTGGTTCGAGTAATTACACCAAACGCCATTTCACAATTAATCTTGTCCGTCTCGACATTTAGTGGGAAAGCCAATTTCACGATCGTGGAGTTTACGTGATATTTCAATACTAATTTGAAGTCGATTCGGTCTAGATTCGATAATAAACAAATTTGTTGAATAATCAGAATGGAAGGTTTGAGAGATTTTCGTTGGACTTCTACCAGTATTCGTACGGGGCCCATTTCTTTGAGTACTACGGTAACCGCTTCATCTAATTTCAATAGCGTTTGATTATAGTTGGGATTGATATTCCACGCCGGATTCATCGAGGGTAATTTCTCCTTATAAATCAGAAGTTTATTCCCCGGAGCCGTGAGAATCTCTTTTTCCAACGTTTTATGATATATGCTTAAAACCGAACCTGATTTTTTACTAATTCTCACTTTAAGAAATGCATTTTCTATCTCCATGACCTTTTCTTCTTCATGGGCACTCAAATCAGTACCATAGCTTGGTAACTCTGCTGCACTTTCTATAGAAAAGAAGGTATAACCCAGGCTCGGCATATCTTTAGCAATGAAAATTTGCTTATTTTCAGTTATTTGGGATGGTATTTCGGTTCCATTTTTGTCTTTGATAATCGATTTCTGTGATTTGTCAAGTTCTATGAGGGCATCGTGCTTCCATGACTGATTATTAAACACGATGAGTCCTTTTGCGGGAATATTGATTTGGGGCAGTAAGGCTTCAAGGGCGGATTGCTTGATTCGTGTAGAGACCGCACTAATTTTCTTGAAGTCGTTTCGAGTGTCTTGATATACTGCCGGAATGGCAGAGCCCGGTAAAATATCATGGAATTGGTTGAATAAGAACAATTTCCACAGTTTCCTGATTTTTTCCGCCGGATATTGCCACCCAAATAACGATGATAAACTGGCCATCAGTTCTAAATTATAGAAATCGAATTCAGTCTTCCGATTCAGCTCTTTCAACCACACTTGCGCCGTATAGGTTCCCTGGTGGATCTCGAGATACATCTCATCATTCCAAATAGGGTAGGTTTCTTTATGCTGCTCCAATTTCTCGAAATAGGCATGCATTGTACTGAATCCTTTAATCTGCTTATGGCGTAGAAATTCTTTCAAATAAATAATTTCGAGCCGAAGCGGCCCCCCGCCTCCATCGCCCATTCCATAAATGAATCCGAGGTCATGAATATAATCGCCCGTTCGCCTTTTATCGATTTCTTCATACTTACTTTCATAATTGAAGACCCGCTGCTGTTCTACATTTTCCAAAGTTCGCGTATATTGTTTAAATTCCGCCATTCCCGGCTTACTCATGACGAGATTGAGAGAATACGGCATACTATAGGTCAAAATTTTAGATCCATCAGGCGATTGCCAATAAAAGATAATAAAGGGAAACCGGGTCACGGAATTCCAACTCATCTTATTCGTGTAAAAATAGCGCGCCCCCGATTTTGCGGCGATTTGCGGCAACGCCCAAGGATACCCAAAGCTATCTGATATCCATTCAATATCACTTATTTTCCCGAATTTTTCGAGATAATACCGCTGCCCATATAACCTTTGGCGTACCAGCGATTCCCCAGATGTAACGTTCAGATCTGGCTCGATCCACATCCCACCTACCAGTTCTAGCCGCCCCTCTTTGACGCGCTCCTTAATTTTTTCAAACTTCTCGGGGAAATATTTCTCCATCCACTCAAAATACTGCGGTGACGAACAGGTAAAGGTGAAAAAGGGATAGTCCGCCATGTGCTTCAAGGCATTTGAAAAGGTGACATTATTCTTACGGATGGTATCCCGCCGTCGCCACAACCAAGCGGCATCCAAATGCGATTGCCCAATCGCATAAATATTGAAATCCGTCTCTTTATATTTCCACAGGAGAGTTCTTAATAATTTCCCTAAAATTTTGGCTCCCGGATAAAAGAAATTTCGTTTGTCCAAGGATTTTAAGCATTTATCCAAGGACGAACTTTGCAGAATCTCATCAATCATTCTATCGCCTTAAAACCAGTTTTTTATAAAATTACGTATTAGCTCCCATTCATAAAAATTAATTCCCTGAGTATAATTTAAAAAAAACGGGGAAATAATCATTCAGGAGACCTCTCCGGCTCAATCTCATCAGGTTTTATAATCGCTTCTAAAAGTTTTTCAACACTCTCAACGCAAAATTTAGCGTCTCGAAGGGATTCTTGGGCATTTTGTTCCGTGAATAAACTGGAGGGGAAGCGTTTATGCAGTTCTATGCCATACATGGCAGATTCTCTTTGTGCTGCAAGCAATTTAGAAATGGATTCGAGTTGGGGGATTAATAACTGAAACCATTGCGGAAAACGCTCTTTCGCCCGTGCTAAAACGATACCTACGTCATGCCATTTCGGGTAATCAATTCCAATAAGCCGTAAGGCGGCCTTCAAACTGAGTTCGATCGCCTCTTGGCATTGCCGCACGCAATAGGCATGCGCTTTTTCACTCAAGGCGTGGTCTGCCGTTTTTAGCCGGAGGTTAGCTTCCCTTAGATAATCTTTCGCGAAATCTACCTGGCTCATAGCGAGATCACCTTCCCAAAGGGGATATTTAAATCTAAATAATACTGATCTTTCGAGAGATATATCCGCTTTATCTCTAATTCCCTAACTTTTTTGCTAATTTCAAACATGAATCGGTCTAGTATCCCCGTATCATAGAGAAGTTTCAAATCAAAACTTGCATCAATCAGGAGTGGTGTTATTTCGATTTCCGCTGTGGTCAAGGCATGGTAACTGAAATGGGGAAAAATACCCCGCTCATTTAAAAAGTTTGATTCCTGCTGAACTTCCAATGCGGTCTCAAGTTTTAAAAGGAGCTTGAGTCGCTCACCAATACTGCCCGGCAACGTTTCAAAGATGAGTAGCAAATCGATATCACTATCCGCGTTTGCTTCATTCCTCGCTACGGAGCCAAAAATACCTGCCGCCAGAAGCCGGTTCTTAAATTCTTCTTTCAATTGCCTTAACATATATAAAATTAAATGCGCATAGGTCCCTTGTTTCAACCACTTCAAATCAATGTTTTGCGCAATTGCCCAAGTGATTAAGTCCGGTGGGATAAGTCGATACACCTTTTTCCTTGCAACCCTCCCAAAAATGTATAATGCTTGGTACTTCTTGAGTTCACTCAAATAATTCGGAGTAAATTTACCCAGTAGCTCCGAGACCTCTTCAAAATAAAATGGTTGCAGTTTAAATTTGGTCCAAAGATGGGAATATGCTTTACCAATCCATCTAGGCATCCAATTCAAATTACATCACTCATTCGCTTACCTAAAGATCTAACTGATTTTAAGGTTCCTAGAATATTTAATGGTTTCGAATTACGTTGCAGATAAAAGGAATAAACTCAGGGACCAAGAAGCCGCAGTAGATACTAGGAACAAAAAGAATAAACATATTTTTAATTAAGTTCATTAAAATTGTTTCACTTTTATTGAAATATTCCGTTATTGATGAGATTTTTACAATCTCGTGACTGATTTCTGGGACTCAATTAAAAGATATTCTTAGGATTCAAAGTGATAAATATAAAAAGCCTGATTCTAGAATAACAACGGGGCAAATTCAATTCCCAATCTTTAGGTCACATCAGATAGAATAATGTTTAAATGTTAAATTGAGATTGTTAGTGTAACGATGGAAGTTGCCCAAATCGGTAGATTATGGATTTTTAGCTAAATTAATTGCACCAAGTGAAGGATTATGTCAAGTGTGATTAAATGTAACCTGATAACTGGTCGAACAATTCAGCAGGGCCGTGCAATTGAAGGGTATAAGCATTCAGACGAATATACACGAGCGGCTGGCATTGTGGAACTTGATCCGGACGATATGAAAAAGTTAAGGGTGTATACGGGTACCGTGGTTAAAGTTACAACAGATTTCGGTACCATATTTGTGCGAGCCGTAATTTCCACGAATGCTCCACATCCCGGAGTAGCCTTTATTCCGATGGGGCCCTGGGCCAATCATATACTCAATGTCGATATTTATTCGGTGGGGATGCCCTGTTTTAAAGGCGTACCAGCAACCATCGAGCCAGTACCCGAAGGGAAGGTCCTTACGGCAATGGAATTAATGCGCGAATTGAAGAAATAACAAAATTGGGTGTGAAATTATGACCGAAGAAGGGATTCAGAAAGTAACGGATGTTGTATGCAGTTTCTGTGGCGCACTTTGTGATGATTTGGAAGTAGATGTGAAGAATAATGAGATTATTACCGTATATAATGCGTGCACAATTGGCACAACAAAATTTTTTACGGCGAATGATAAAGAGGCTCGATTTTCGAGACCGATGTTACGAAAAAATGGGGCATTAGTCCCAATTAGTTGGGATGAGGCGATTGATCGGGCGGCAAAAATTTTAGTGAAGAGTGAACGCCCATTGCTCTATGGGTTTTCCTCCACCTCGACTGAAGCCCAAGGGATGGGATTTAAATTGGCCGAGGAGTTGGGGGCGGTGCTGGATCAAACGGCATCCGTTTGTCACGGTCCGAGCGTTATTGCAATTCAGGATGTAGGGTACAGCGGAGCAACCTTAGGGGAAATTAAGGCGCGAGCAAATGTTATAATTTATTGGGGCTCTAACCCCTCTGCCGCGCATCCGCGTCATATGAGCCGGTATACGATGTTTGTCCGTGGCTTTTTTAGAGAGAAAGGAGCGAAAGAACGGACTCTCATTGTGGTAGATCCGCGAAATACCGATGCCGCGAAATTAGCGGATTATTATATTCAAATAGAGCAAGGAAAAGATTTTGAATTGATCAGTGCGATGCGAGCGGCCTTGAACGGGGTGGAAATTCCCAAGGTAGTCGCCGGTGTTCCGAAAGAGAAAATTCTGGAAATACTCGAGATTATGAAGAAAGCGTATTTTGGGGTATTATTCTTCGGTATGGGACTCACCCAGACTTTTGGACGCCATCGAAACATCGATTGTGCCATTAATCTCATTCGGGATTTAAGCTCGTATACAAAATGGATCATTACGCCGATGCGAGGACATTACAACGTAACGGGAGCTGGAACGGTCTGGAGCTGGCAAACCGGCTATCCTTTTGCGATAGATTTCTCTCGAGGTTTCCCCCGGTATAATCCCGGCGAATTCTGTGCTAATGATGTGCTGAAAAATAAGGAGGCGGATGCGGCCCTTATTATTGCCTCTGATCCGGGAGCCCATTTTCCCGCGATATCTGTGGCGCACCTCGCAAAAATTCCGCTCATTGCCATAGAAGCCCATCAGACCCCCACGACTGAATTAGCGAGTCTTATTCTTCCTGCGGCGCTGGTCGGAATTGAAACAGAAGGAACGGCGTATAGAATGGACCACGTGCCCATTCGGTTACGGAAAGTAGTAAATGCCCCCAATGAATGTCTTCCAGACGAAGAAATTTTGAACCGCATTTTTCATAAAGTCCAAGAATTGAGAAAATAAAACCCTTTTTTATTCTTATTTTTATCTTCAAAAATCCAAGGACCCTAGTCAGTGGGTCAAAGTCCTTTTTAATAGAGAAAAATATACAAGTAGGTTTTAGAGTTTTTAGAATAAATCAATGGTCGTGACACACGTGAGCCGTAGGATTGAATTGAAAAAGAAGTTGGGAACCCTATTCGGCAAAAGGATCGAGATTCCGGTGCTTCTGTTAATTCGGCTTCTAGAGAAAACCGTGTTAAAGAACATTCGCTATTATTTTTATCGCAAAGTAAATCATATCTGGGGAGGAATTGTCGTTCCAATCAAGGAAGCGATTCATCCCTCGGTTGAATTAACCACTGCGCAAGAAATACTCGAGATTGCGAAGCGAGCCGGGGTAATAGGGGTTATTCCCTGTTTCTGTCGTACTTA
Organism: uncultured archaeon; assembly: GCA_964353755.1. GTDB lineage: Archaea > Asgardarchaeota > Lokiarchaeia > Helarchaeales > HEL-GB-A > CAYGYC01. The sequence continues at coordinate 8,683 of CAYGYC010000144.1, forward strand.
TGTGTACCACGATCAGGAATGTAAAGCGCCCGTAAAGACCTGTATTACCCTGGGAAAAGGGCAGCGCATTAAAGATTTAGAAAAAAGTGATATTTTTACCGCGGTTTCGTTTCAGGAAATTGAAGCGATTCTGAGACAAGCGGATGAATATGGACTTGTACATCAATTGATCCATTTTCCTGACCCGGAATTCTTTTATGTGATCTGTAACTGCTGCGATTGTTGCTGTGCAGTTTTGTCGTCGTATAAACGGTTAGCAAATCATATCAAACAATTCGGAGATCCCTTGTACCTTATCAAGCCATCTAATTTCATTGCACGGGTCGATATCAATCAATGCCAAGGCTGTGAAACGTGCTTGTCCCGCTGTAAATTTTATGCAATCCGGATAGAAAACAATAAATCGGTAACCATTGAAGCGAATTGTAAAGGCTGTGGGTTATGTGCCACTAAATGCCCTACCGGGGCCCGAAAACTGTTTTTACGAGAAAAAGTGTAGCATATTAACTCGATATAACCTATTTTTGCATTTAAAAGAAGAAAAAAAGAGAGAAAAAATTCAATTTTTCGGAATTATTCGGCTTTGGCGGCAAAATCGCGTTTGGATAAGATCTTGCCATCGGGCCCATGGGGTCTTCGGAGGACATTATTCCCAGCTTTTTCGATTTCGCGGGCTTGGTCGGCGAGTAACATAGCGTGGCGCATCATTTCATGGGCAGAACCCACAAGTGGCATATAATCTTCGCGCTCTTTAGTTTTAAAACAGCCTTCCACATTTACAGCAGCAACGCCTTGGCAGATTTCATGAGCAGCCATTGCTTTAATTTTCGCATAGGGATTAGAGAAGTTGGCGGCTTCTATGGCTTTTTTCTTATCGATAACGAGTTTAGGAAGGGTCGGGGGCTCGCCTTTCTCAAGTTGGTCGATGACTTTATCGATCGCTATGTAGATGGTAGGAAGAACGCCAGTAATAGCGAGGATAGAGATAATATATGAATTAAAGAGTGCCATTTCGACAGGATCAAGGAAAGGACGGCGGGCGCCAATCATGCTATCAGCTTGTATAATGAAATAGCCTTGTCCCTTGGCTTCAATGTCCTCTACGGCTTTTTTCCCCGGCGCATCGGATATGATAATCGCAGGAACCTTCGCCTCCGCAAAAATCTCGCGTGCTTTACTTGGCCCGGGTAATGTCGCATTCGGGGAAAGAAAAATTACGAGTTGCGGTTGAAACTCAAGTATTTTATTGGCTACTTCCTCACAGTCTGCCGGATTCAATTTTGCACCACTGCCAATCACTCGAACTTCGATATTTTCTCGGTCCGCCCGTTCATCGAGTAATAAATCAATAAATGGACTAATGCCTATATTGCCAGCCTTCACGATGCCAATTTTTACAGCCATATCATCATCTCATTTGTCATTAAACACATAATTTATTGGATTAACGAATTTGGTAATTGAATATATAAATTGTTGAGCTCAAATCCTAATTTAAGAATTTGCTCTTAGTTTTTAATAAAAAAGATTGGTTACTGGTTTTAAGAAGAATTTCTTTTGATTAAAAGAAAAATATAGCCATTTAAATAAAAAAATTAGCAGTTCCAAAAATAGAAAATTCTTACTCGCGTAATTGATATAATTCCCTAATTAATCTTAGTATTTTTTCGAGGTCTTTATTGGCTTTCTCAAAATTTCGCGCAGAAATGGCTTTTAGCAACTCATCGATTCCACTTTCCAAGTCCTGCCCCATGGAAATTATTTTCTCTTGAAGGCTTTTAGGCAAGAAATTCAATTCAAAATTCGCGATGCTCTTCAGCATTTGGCACCATTCTTTCACATTAAGGATATATTGTTCTGCCAGATCCCATTCGCCCTGTCGACTGA
>CAYGYC010000145.1:0-10544 GCA_964353755.1 uncultured archaeon
CCTTCGAGGACTAGGAGATTTTTTGTATAGAGTGTCAGGCCGCTACAAGTCCCTGAGCTAAAAAAATTGGATACAAAATAAAAAATATCTGTCTGAAAATTTTTTCATTTAAAATAAAAAAAATAAAAAAAGCGAGTTTTAGTCAATCATCTGATTCAAAACTTCGATGAGATCCAGGACTTTGCCTTTGTATTTCCCGCCGACCGCGGCGCCTTCGGGTTTTTTATCAAAAGATGCTGCTGCAGCATCCCCGAGATTCAACTCACAAAACGGACAGGCGGTTAGAATTATTTCTGCACCCGTTGCCTCGGCTTCTTCAAGGCGTTCCTTCGCGGCGTTCCAAGCGAAATCCGGATACTGCGCTTTCACCCCACCACCGGCCCCACAGCAGAGAGAGTTCTCGCCTATGCGATACATCTCTTTTAACTGCAATCCTGGAATGGCTTTCAGGATCATACGTGGCATATCCACCCATCTGCTTCTTTCATACTGACTACTTACGTAGATTTTCCACATATTATTGTCGCCTTCGCCAGTAGCTTTTTCAATAGCAGCGTCTTTGAGTTCATGGCACATGTGTCTGATGAAGTGGCAAGGATCATGCCAGGTAACGGGTCCCTGCGTCCATTTCTTGGTGATCTTAACCTTATTTTGGGACAACTCTGGAGGGAACGGTTCTCCTTTTTTCATGGGGGATTTTGCAGGATCTGCATATTTGCAGAACGGATTCAAGCAGAATTTAGCATCGACTGGGTTGTATTGACCGCAAGCGGGACAGTGCATGGTCAGATATTCGGCGAGGAATTCGAGCACATGCATGGGCTTGAATTTAGGCTTTTGGCTCCCGTATTTTGGATAGTCGATCTTGAAGGTGCGGTAGCACCCAGCACAGCTGAAGATCACCTTTTCGAAGCGATTAAAAGTCTTGATATTAGTGTTACTGACTTTCTTGGCGATGTCCCATTGCCCCGTTCGAAAGACCGGAGACCCGCAGCAAACCTCATCCGTGAGAATCGTGAATTCCGGCATCAGTTTCTTCTTTACTAGTTTTTGAAGGAGTTCCACCGTGGCTTTTGCCATTTGTTGCATACGATAGGACGCGGTACAGCCCACATAATAGGCGATCTTGGCTTTAGGATTGTTGAGCAATTTTTTATCCGCCACCCAATCCATCCGGTGTTCATGCGGCTCATTATAGGGGTTATTTTTGGTGTCGACCAGTTTGCGAATGCCTTCATGTTTAGGCGCCATCTCTACGCCCGCTTCATATAAACAGGCGCGGAGTGCTTCATTAATATCCACGGTCGGAAGGTTATTCTCGCACTGGATAGAACAATTCCCGCATGTAGGACAATGGTACAAGATATCATAGAGCTGTTGGCGGATTTTCGGGTCCTTAAGGTCCAAATCCCCTTCTAAAACAGCGCGCGCCATCCACATGCGCCCCGCATTCCAGAACCCTTCCCAGCCGTAGAAATGCCCCGCCGGGCAACCTTCAAGCATGCCTTCGTAGAGAATCCCTTTATGTTCGCCAATGCCTTGGCGATCAGGTTCACCGCTGTAGGCAAAACGACAGGCGCGACAATGGATGCAGCGGTAGAGTTCTTCTTTTAACTCTTCTAAACGCTTTAATCCACCCACATTCTCTCTTTTTGCTGTTTTTGCGACTGCTTTTGCTTCTGTCATTCCCATCATGCCTCCTGTTTCTCTGATTTTTTATATCCAACAATGAAATTCGGAATGGCTAAGGGATCATCGACGCCTTTAATCCAAGCGAGCCGACCGGGATGCATGATCATGTTTGGATCGATAATTTCTTTTATCTTGCGGAGGATTTTGTAAACAACAGGGGCAGCGGCATAGGTCAGCGGAGCATGGATGGTCGGATCGGGGCGATAATTCACCCAACCGCGTTTTAGGAAGATTTTCGTGCAATCTGTTTCACAGGCTTCTATTTTTTCAAACTCTTCGATTTTCCTCGAATCAAAGCAGAAGATAGGCATCACGATGCACTCACGACAATGGTCAATGCTAGCGATCCACATGACTGGTGGAAAGCCATATTCTTCCATTTTGCTGCAATAGAGTTCGACACACTCGGCAGCTTCTGCCCACGGGACATACCAGGTGATGAAGAGGAAACCTTGTTCCCATTGACCATAGGGGATAGCGATTTTATTCGGTTTCTTTAAGCGGGATGCAATTTGAATGGGATGTAATTTCTGTTCTGTCACTTTACCTTTCGCGACTTTCGTAAAATCTTCGAGAATTACTTTCCGGAGCTTGGACGTAACGAAATCAAGTTCTTCTTGGGAATGGGCCCAACACTCAAAATTGGTGAAATATTCGGGAATTCCTAGCTTAGCCCAGTAGTCATATGACTTTGGTATTTTTTCTTTTTGAAATCTCGTGGGAACGAGCCACCAGTTGCCAGATTGCACCATGACCATGTGATCGGAAATTCCGCATTCGTATTTGGAAGCCATTAGAGTTGCATCACAGAGGTCTGCCCAATTGTCAAAACCAAAAGCAAGTACCGTCTTGTGGTGGCAGTGAGGGACAATTTTCAATGCCGCCTTAGTTACGACACCCATCGCGCCTTGCGATCCAAAGAATAAGCTATGCAAGTCGGGACCCAACCCATATTTATAGAAAGGTTTGGCATGCCCATCTTGCTTTGCGCCTTGGTATTCTTTATCAACGCCCGCTAATCCCCACGATCCCGTGTGGAGGATTTCCCCTGTAGGAATGACGATTTCCATGCCCATAACCATGTCGGCCTGCGGACCGAAGCGTCCCGTAACGAGAGAAAAACCGCGTTCGATAGCATCGCCCATGATGGTAGCGGCAGGGGGGGCACCATCCGCGATAGGAGGCGCCCATTCGGGATAAAACTTTTTAAAGTACGCCCAGACTTCGCCCGCGCGGACACCCGGCTCGACAATGACAAACCGAGCATCTGTATTGACCTCGATGATTTTGTTCATTCGGGAACAATCGAGGAGAAGACCTCCATTTTCAAGGAGCGGAAGAGCGAAGCCACCGCTGAGTCCTCCTGCCATTGGGGTAACAGGAATTTTGTTGACACTGCAATATTTTAAAATTTCAGAAATTTGGTTTGCGTTCGCAGGACGGACCACGCAATCGGGGGGTCCTGCGCGGAGTCCCATGATGCCTCTCGCCATGTAGCTGAACATCATGGGTTTATTGTCTGCCATGACATAGTCTGCACCGACAATCTCTTTCAATTTCGCTATTATCTTATTATCTACTTTATTATAATCCGGCACTTTACCCATTTTTTTCACTTTCAGATAGTTCTACTTAACGACATAAAAAAGTCCATAAAAATTTTTTCAGAAAAAAGTAAAATAACAAGTATAGTAAAAAATTTCTTTCAAAAATAGTGACTTTTAACAATTTTAAATGCTTCAAACTTTTCTAGATAATTTTGTAATTCATATCAAGTTCATTTTTTCTTTTTTCTGAGGACATGAGCATGATTAACTAATACATGGTCAAAATTACAATTAATAGTCCCTTGGGGATGATACGTTATTTTAATTAGAATCTCTAGTGTCTTGATCCCTTCTAGGACAGTTGCATATAGAAGAAATTTGTAAGAACTTTTTCGTTCTCTGATCCATTGACCATATCTTATTTGGCTTTCAAACCACTCTCTGCTCGCAAAGCTGTGGTGATGTTTAATCCAATTTAACGGTTGGGAACCGAGTATGATACTTCCTGAATATCGTTTTTGGTGTGATTGAGAACGATCCATATATTTTAGTAGGGCAGATTTTCTTTATTTACATATACAGTTTTTGGAATATTCCAAAAGTTTATATGGAAGACTTAGTATTTTTTAATAGAATATAAAAAGTTTAGAGACTAGAGGAATATGGTGAAATTAGAAGGCAATAGAAGAGGGCGAGAATCTGACAAAACACTACTACAAGTCATAAACGACTACCCAGGGCTTTCGCAATATGAATTAGCGAGAAAACTTCGGTGGCATTCTGGACGAGTTGACAGTGCAGTAAGAAGACTATTGAAGTCAAATAAGGTCTTCCTAATGATTGTTGAAAGAAATGGTCGAAGAGTAAATTTAGTCCATCCCGAAGAGCAAAGGCTTTCAAACCTCATAGAAGTGCCAAGCAACCTATTGGAATTAAGTAATCCCGTATGGACTGATCAAGCATTCTTTTATGCCTTAGATAATACCACCATCGGGATTTCAGGGAGTAAAATAGAGGAGTGGAAGGAAATATCTCAATTCCATGAACAAATTCCTCTCCAGAAAACTGGTAGTAAAATAATTTTGCAGATTCCAGAAACTTTTTGGAAATTCTACCACCTAGACAAAAAACATCGAGTAGTTTCAATAAATGGAAACAATCTTTTGGTAACGGTCGCTGGAGATATCGTTGAAAAGAAAAAATATCCATCCTAAAAAAGGTGTTCAGATTTTTTTTGATTGATTTACGGTTACTTTCTAATGTGAAAATCATTTTTTCACAATTTTTTTAGGTTTCAAACCTTCCCAAATGATTTTATACCCCATGAGTTCGAGTGCTTTGGAGGTCAGGTGGTATTTACCCAGGATTTCTTCGATTTTGGGATAGTCTTGGGAATGAGGGGTAAGTTCTTCTTTGACTTGGTTCAAGTAATGTTGGGAAACGATATACTCGCCGATAATATAATGGTCCGGAATTTGAAGACGCCGTAACACATCGGGATGTGTTTTCAATTCACGGGCCTTTTCTTTTAAGGGAACGATCTCCTCGACAAGTTGAATCCTGTTGAATTTTTCGCGTTCTTGGGTGAATTGTTGGTCTTCTAGATCGCGCAGAATCTTGGTGATCGGGGATAATGGGATTTTTTTAGTATAGAAGATGACTGCGCCGGGAAAATCTTCTTTTCTACAGCGGAGTGTTTCATTGACGGCAACGGTAATATTGAGGTGGGCATCCCGAATTTTGGTAATTTTCTTTTGGAGGTAGTCCGGCGTCCAAAAGCCCACAATTTCTAAGTAATGTTTTAAGCCATTGGTATAGAAACCGAAGTCGGGGATGAATACGAAGTTGCCCGCTTTAATGATTTCGGGTTCGCGTCTAATTTCCCACCGCGTATTCAACGATTTGAATTCATGGTAGAATTGGGCCTCCACCTCGCTATCAAAATGGGGGAAGGAAATGGGAGAAACTGGAAGGGGAATCCCACTTTCCGAATCGAGCGCAAAGTTCAATAGCCGCGGCTCTCCCCCTATTTGAGTTTCAACTTTTGCTTTGATGACCCATTTGTCAGCAGCTATAATGATAGGTAAGAGTTTAGCGAAAGATGTTCCATATTTCTTATTTTTCTTGAAGAGCGATGCGGGACCGGTAATTTTAATGACATCGTTTATTTCATACATTAATCCCAGATATTTGATTTGTCTGAAAATCGGCTGATAATTTCCCTCCACCTGACACTCTAGTTCTAATGCATCAAATAATAGCGCTTGCGTTAAAGCGAGATTATACTTTTTAAGGATTTCATCGGGAAGGGGCGGATGGAAACTTATTAAAATTTGTTCTTCTTGCAAGTCTGAAAAAATAGCCTCTTCTAGCTCCTGCTTGGAAACTCCGAAATGGGTACTGGCTTCACCTAATGATTGCTCCCTTTCTTCTTCATACACGACTAATCCGCGGTTAAATAGAAAGCTGCGTACTGCTCTACCATTCAATGATGAACCGGATTGGAATTCACAATTCCGTTCCAATAACGCGCTCAACCCCCTCACTAATTTAAAATTTGTCCCTTCCAGATCGCGAAGGGTTTCCTGCAATTCCTTATATTTTTTCCCCTTGTATTCGCTGAAAAGGGATATTAACTCCTCGATGATTTCGGGTTTTCTCAAATATTTAGGCATTATAGTGCCTTTTCCTTTCTGGGCGAGGAGTAATTCTTTTGGCAGCATTATTTTTTCCTCCTAGAAGAGGTACCAACCTCTTTCGTCCCCGTGGTGACAAGTTCATAGAGCCGAGCATTCTTATCTTTTTTAGGACGTAATAAGCGTCCGAGCCGTTGAATAAAGGCTCTTGTGCTGCCTGTCCCGCTCACGATAATCCCTATGTTTGCTTCCGGCACATCAATCCCTTCATCCAAAACTTGGGAGGAGACGAGGGCTGAATAGGTTCCTGACTTAAATTTATTCATAATATCCTCCCTTTCGTCAGGATCCGTTCTGTAGGTGATGCAAGGAATGAAAAACCGTTTTGAAATTTCATAAACCATGTCATTATATCGGGTGAAAATTATGATACGATCTCCTTTAGTTAGCAGTTCGCGAATTTTTACTATTTTATTCAGCGAATTATAGGCGATCCGTTCCGCTTTATTTCGGGTAAGAAGTGCGGCTCGGGCTTCTGGGTCGCGCCCCGACCGCATCACAATTTCTTTGAAATCTTGAGGGCTTTGCATTCTTAAATTTCTGGAAATCAGATAATTCTTGAATACATTGTAGGATTTTTCGTATTCTTGTCTTTCCTCTTCCGTTAATTCAATGCTTACCCGGACCACTTCATAGTCCGCCAGATATTTTCCAACGAGTTGATCGCTTTGGACCTCATAGATTTTTCCGCCGGTTAAGCGGGGAAGTTCAGTTTGCAATCCATCATCTCGTTCGTAAGTGGCAGTTAAGCCCAATCGATAAGGGGAAGCAAACATTTCCGCAATCTGCCTGAAACTTTCCGCCGGGAGATGGTGCACTTCATCAAAAATAAGAAATTTAAATTTATTACCTAAATACTCCGCACTGATATATGCGGAATCGTAGGTGGACACCGTGATAGGCTGGAGATCCTTTCGGACCCCCGTATATTCGCCAATTTTGATATTAAAAACCTGCAATTTATCCTTCCACTGCTGGACCAGATCTAGGGTGGGCACAATGATAATAGTGGAGGAATTAACCTTCTCTATTAGTTTTATAGCCAGGAGCGTCTTACCCGAACCAGTGGGCATCACTATAACGCCACGTTTTATCTTCAACCAGTTATTTAGTGCATCAGTTTGATAATCTCTTAAGGTAACCGCCGAAGATAAAGAAGGACATGGGATTAAATCTAACACCTGGTCCTCGTAGGGAATTTTTGAAGTTTCGAGGTAGTCGACTATCTCGCGATAGTATAAGGCTTGAGCTCTGTAACAGGAAGTGCGACTGTCCCACTTTGTATTGGGTAATGCATAGTCCCCCTCTTCTATTATCGTCCCTTTGTAATAAATGAGTTTCATTATCTATATATTAAACATTTTTATATTTTTAAAATTAGGTTGTTAAAATAATAATATATTATTAATTAAGAATTTTTTACTAGGATTGAGAATCAGATGAGTTTGCAGGAAATTCCAGATAGGGTTTTTGTCTCGCTGGGAAGTCGTGGGTTCCATCCCGTAAATCCAAAGCAGTGTCCCAAGTGCGAGAATGAGACGCCAGAAGGATTGGAGTTTCTCGAAAAAATTGAACGGGAGCGGGTGGAACACGTGGAGGGGTTCAAGCGGACGATCGATTACAAGATTCAATGCCTGAATTGTAAGAATATATTTTATGTTCGGCTGCAGCATGTGTGTCAAAAAATTAATGACAGAGTGAAACGGGTTACAACGGTCGTGAATATTTTGGATAAGAACTTGAATGACTTAGGGTGGTTAGGGAATTATTAATTTTTCAGGTCCATCTAAATTCTATACACCATTTTTAGGTAATTAATGCCGGTCAGATCGCTTGGAAAAATCTTAGTGAGAGTAAATCCGAATTTTTTATAAAAATCAATGGCAATTTGATTATGCTCATGAACTTTCAAATAGAATTGCTTGACCCGTTTTGACTGGGCGAAATCAATGCATAGTTGGAGGAGTTTAGTTCCAATTCCTTGGTGTTGGACAGCAGGCAGGACCACAATAGGACCAAACTTGTATTCTTTGCGAGATTCCTTATGGATGACTGCGAAGCCTAAGATAGTTCCATCTTGATCTGCGACGAACATTTCCCCCTCGATGCCTTTAAGCAAGGCTGCATGATAAAGTTTAATAAATTCCTCCCCCTGGTGAGGAGTCTTCTCTTTATAAATGGTTGAAAATGCGGCTATGTAGACAGAAACCAGGTGAGGCAGATCCTTTGATTCAAACGGACGGTACAGAATCATTTTCCATCAGCCTATTCAAACGAGGGTAAATTTTGTATTAAATCTTTCAAGGCATTAGAAATTACATCGATCAATTTATTGCGCCATTGAGAGTAATGGCGTAAATCTTTTCGAATTTCGATGATGATGGGAATTTTATTTGCACTTTTTACCAGTGAGAGCGTGTGTTCCGCCATTCCCCAGGGTGGACGATAAAGAATCCGTAGATTTTGAATGATTGGTCTAGTGGAAGTTTCAATGGTCCTCGTAAAGGCTTCAACCAGCGGATTCTTCGTAAGAGCGTCTCCTACAATCACCTCTGGATGAATAACTCCGGCGGAGGAGGCAAAGGCCAGGCCATGAACATCTACCACAACGGAACACTGTCGCGCCATGAGGTATTGCGAGAGGAGTTGAAAATAAAGATTTGCCAGAACCCTATAGGACGCATTCCGATTTACCCATTTATTTGCAATATATAATGGTTCATCTTGTAATCGGGTGATATCTACTTCATAGCGAGAAATCGTTGCATCAATTTTCTGGTTTCCCTCAATGAAATGCTGGCGACTTTCTATCCTGAGGGTTGGAATGGAGAAATCTTGAAGATGGTGGTAGATCCCATTAGCAATTTCAGGGGTATGGGATTCAAAAATCGGATGAGAAGAGAGGAGAATTATGCGTGGTATTTTTGACCCATAAACATTAAAAAAGTGATTAGTTAATTCTTGGGATAAAATCGGATTCAAAAAAAGGGAATCCGCTATCTTAAAAATTTCAACATAATCATTGGTGGAAAGACCCAGAGTTTGAGCTAATTGCGTATCAAATCTCACACTAAAATTTGAATTATTATTGGTATCGAGTAATATCGACACTAATCCATAATTACTAGAAAAATTGGAATTATTGATTTCTAAAATATTAAAAGATTTTTGGTCTAGTACTATCTGATTTTGCTTAACTCCAAGTACTTCGCCTACTTTGCACAGAACGCGGTTCAAATCTACTTTTTCTTCAGAATTCATCTGCGGTTCAACAAGAATTAAGAGTGAAAATAACTTATATTAAATTAGTTTTGGAGGTTTTTAGATATTCACATTCCCGAAATTTGGTTATTTGGTAAAAATAATTATGAATTACGGAGAATCAAAGAGGAATTAGACCAGTTAGGGAAGAAATATCAGATACTAGAATGGGGCGATTTACGATTCCCACTGGAAAGATACCCAAAATATGCGATGATTCTTTACTTAGAGAATATGCAATATCGGGACGAATTAATCTATGGCTTATGTCTCCTGGAAGATTTAACCAGAGCCGGGGTCAAATGTATTCCATCGTTAAAGGGATTTTATAATAGCGATAAATTTTCAAATTATTTACTATGGTATAAATATTTACGAATTAAAGAAATTCAAATGCCAGATACATTATGCAGCATTAATTTGAAAATGTGTATAAATTTTCTGAAAAAATATGGAAAAGTCATATTTAAACCAATTAGTGGCTCCCAGGGGACAGGAATTGAGATTCTTGAAACGGCAGAACGATTAAAGGAATTATTAGAAGAATATCATGCGATATGTCTTCAAAAAATTGTCGAGGATCGCGGATATGATATTCGCACTTTGATGATCGGGGATCAATTTGTGTGTCAATATGCCCGCTACAATCCCAAGAAACTTCTTAAAAATATTCACTTCGGTGCAATTCCCAAATCAATCGAGGGAATGAGTGAGATAGATCCTGAGGTGACCCAATTTGCTAGAAGTTCTCTTGAAATTTCGAAAAAAATTCAGAAAATCGCAGAATTGGATATAATTGGTGTGGATACTCTTCCTTCAAAAGATGGTAATATCTATTTTCTCGAATGGAATTCGATGCCAGGATTTCGAGGAGCAGAAGAGGTAACTGGCGCCAATATTGCTGGGGAAATTGTAAAATTTCTATTAAAAGATTAAACTTTTAAACTTGTTATCTAAGACCTTCGATAACCATGCCTAAAGCATCGCCACACGCTGCTTCGAGGATTGATCCTAAAAATTGCTCTTTAGTTGGCATTTTTCATCGTTCCAAATAATAACATTAATTAAGAGTGCCATGATAATTAAGATCGATGGCACGTTTATATGATCTGTATGTTGTGAATCGAGATGGGCTTTGTCTACTGCACCAGAAGTTTTCTAGAGAAGTAGATACAGATTCGGATTTGGTGGCAGGATTTTTTAGTGCCATTCAACAATTTATGAAGGATATCCTGCCAATAGGAGCTGCGCAGAGCATCAAATCTTTAGATCGAGGAGACTTTAAATTACTTATTGAACGTGGTAAAGAAACTGATATTTTTGGTGTGCTCATTAGTGAAAAAGAAGA
>CAYGYC010000146.1:0-10374 GCA_964353755.1 uncultured archaeon
GGTTTGCCTCCGCCACGACCACCCACCTCTTTGGTAATCACCCGTACCAAATTTCCAGCATGTAGTCCCTTTGCTTTCGCTGTTTCACCAACAAGAATGACGAGGTTCATGGTTTCATTCAATGTTCCCAGCACTGCTACGATTGATGGATCCTCTTTAACTAAAACTCCCCCTAATTTAATTAAGTTTTCAACTGTTTTCCCTGGAAAGAATTCAACGACAATTTTTAGGTCGTTTTTCACCAGTGCATTTTCCTGCAAATGAATTTTCTCGATATTAATCAGTTGATCAAGTAGGTCATCCTTTTCTTTTTGAAAAGTTTTCCATTCTTTAAAGAATCGGTCCGCCGTTTTTAAGAGTTCGCTATCGCCAATGGAGAATATCTTTGCCGTATCTTTAATCAACTTTTCCTGTTGCTGAATTGTATTAATCGCAGCTTCACCTGCAGCATAGGTTAGGCGAATAATCCCATCTTGGATTCTTCGAGCGTTAAGCAGTTTTATTGGTCCAATTTCTCCCGTATTTTTGAGATGCGTGCCCCCACAGGCTTCCACATCCCAATTCTTGATATCAATCACCCGAATTTCTTTCCCGGGAACAATTCCTCCCTGGTATAAAGTAAAGCCATATTGACTTTCCGCCTCACCACGGGGCATAACTTTTATATCAATGGGGCGGGTTTCCATGACAATTTGATTTGCTAATCGCTCAATTTTCCATAATTCTTCTTGACTTACGGATTTATAATGGGTAATATCCAAACGAGCGCTATCAGGTTTCTTTTCTGCACCCGCTTGCCATATATGATTCCCTAGTACATGTTTTGCAGCACCATTTACCACATGAGTAGCGGTATGATGGCGCATAAGGGCTAATCGTCTATTTTTGTCTATGTTAATTTGTACTTTTGCGCCCTCTTTCAATTTTTTGGATTTCTCAGCGACTTGGTGGATCACAACACTACCGACCTTTTCTACATTGATTACTCGAACTCCCGCAATTTCGCCCTCATCATGCACCTGACCGCCACCCAGGGGGTAAAATATGGTTCTATCCAAAACAACGTGATTATCCGGCAATAATTTAACGATTATCGCTTCGCTTGAATCGAGATACTGGTTTTCATAATAAAGGAGACGGGTATCAGGAATACCTTTAAGAAACTCCTTCATCTTTTCTTCTAGTGTCACTTCTTTTTCTTCTTTAAGTTGCGTTTTCATAGATTCTTCGACTTTAATGAAAAAATCACCAGGAATTTCGACCTCAATTCCTTTTTCGGAGGCAATTTCCTCTACTAATTCTGGTAGAATCCCCTCCGATTGATAAAGTTCGATTAATTTGTCTAAATTCAATTCGGCATGTTTATTTATGAGATTTCCAATTGTAGTTCGCCCTTTGCTTAACGTGGTATGGTAGCGTTCTTTTTCAATTTGAAAAATATCGTCGATTGATTCTGCTGCATTTTTCACGCCTTTGTAGGTCTTCTGTAAATAGTCAATATGCCAGTGACAGACCTCCAGGAGGTCTAAATTTTCGAATTTGAATTTTTCCTTGAGATTCAGTGCCCGGCGTAAGATAGTTCGCAAGTTGTACCCCCCACCAACATTAGATGGAATTGCCCCATCTGAAATAGTAAAAATTAAGGTCCGAAGATGATCCGCTATTGCATATAAGGCTTCTAACGGACCGAGGATTTCTTCTAATTCGTTATAATCAATATGCAGTTCTGAGGCGACTTTTTTCCGTTCGGTTTTGATATCTACCTCATCGACATTCAATAATCCGGACAGGACAAAGTATTCATTTAATGATCCAAAATCAATTTTAATTCCCGTGATCTCTTTCATCTTGGCAAGTACGGGACCAAAAGTAGCTTCATAAATGGTTGGGGTTCCAGTAGCATACCAACCGACACGTTCTACCCCCCACCCTACATCCACGACTGTCATATCCATTTGGCGATAGGTCTCATTTGGGAGCACTTGATACTGCATGAAAACACTATTCACGATTTCCAATCCGTCGCAGAAGGATTCCAGGCAGGGTCCAAAATTTCCACCTCCAAGCCAGATGTCCTCACGGAGCGTGATTTTGGAATCGGGGATACCCAATGCTTGCGTTAAAAACTGAAAATCCAGTTCAATACACCGATCCATCCAATATCCTTGATATCCCAGTTGCTTGGAATTGAACGCATGCTGACCACCCATAATGAAAGATGTCAGATGCCTTCCTGTGCGCCCAACATTGTCAATATCATTAAATCCTTTTCCCCCGAATCGAATACACGGTTGAGGAATGACTAACGGATTCGCAGGGGGCTTGACCGTCCCATTTAATACGTTCGGTTGAAAACAGGCGATCGATGCAATTGTGAATTCAATATCATCACGCCACCGTGCTACCGTGGGATATTCTGTTACTCGGGTATGCCCGTGCCTTTCAAAAAAATTACACCAATTCTTTACCGTCTCATGAAAATCCCACGATTTCCCAGAGCCTTGACCAATGAATTTGTATCCTCCAACACAATTCGTATCACCACAATTGGTTCTATCCGAATTTAATGTCCAAAAAAAGGTCCCACACTGCGGACACTGTTTTCGCGTGAAGCCTTTTTCTCTGAATAACTGTACTTCGTATGCCTCGCGTTTGAAGATTTTTCGCAATTCTTTCTTATCCAACATACCCGCTAAAGCCTCATTTTTTTTCGGTAAAGCACTCGTTTTTATTAAAAATTCCTTAGTTATTATTAAAATTTTATCTATAAGTGAATTTTTTTAATTCTGTCAACTATTACCTATAAATATTAATGATACTTCAATTGAGCTTTTATATAGGAAAGCCGGCGTGTACCGAAATGGCTAGGTGACGGCCTGCAGTTTTTTGCAGATAGCCGTTTGATGGAGGTTCGAGTCCTCCCGCTGGCTTTACTCTAATATATCTTTTTAGAGAGTTAATTTTAACCTATTATCTAAAAAAAACGTCACAATTAAGGTTAAAGAGAATATTTTTTCGTAATTTCTAATTTTATGGTAAAAGGGAACTCGATTAAATATTAATTCAGGAAGATAAGAAGATTAATAGTTGTACAAATAATAAAAAGCGAAGGTGCATTTAAATTTCGCAGAAGCAGGAATTGAAACCCCGGTTAGAAACGCAGGTTAGTACGAAAATACTTGATATCATGATAAGGTTTCTAAAAGAGTTACCGAATATTTGGTTAGCGAAAGCTGGCGCGAAGCGGCTGCTAGTAAACCTGCCAACATATGGGGAATCGTTAAGACTTCCCGATTCGAATGAAATATTTAAATGGATTGAAGGGTTGTGCCAATTACCCCATCGCCGTCCTGGAACTTCCGAGGGGCATGAGGCAGAACGCTGGGTAGCTAAAAAGTTAGAGGAATTTGGATTAAAAAATATTACGATGGACCCCATTCCAATTACAGTTTGGAATGCAGAACGTTGGTCTTTGAAAGTGGACGGGCATGAAATCCCTAGCTTTTTCGTAGTCAATACGGGATTCACACCCGCTGAAGGGGTAACTGCCCCTCTGGTGTATGTTGGAACGGGAACTCCGAAGGATTTTAATAAGGTGGATGTTAGTGGTAAAATTGCGGTAGCCGATATTACCTTCCCTTTTATACCCACAGGTGCTCTCGTGAAAATCCTTCAAGTTTTAGGCGCACTCTATTGCATCTCGGATCCCGAACATTCCTTAATACTAAGGAATGGGCAGTATCTCAATTTTGTACGCCAAAATTTTATTGGTGGTACCACGAATGAGAATGCGCCATCTTCTGACGTTTATTGGCAAGCATATAAACGTGGAGCAAGGGCGATTTGCCTTATTTTGAGAGATCAGCCCTCGAATTCCAATTCCCATTATGGACCTTATGATGGGATCATGAAACCCCTACCCGGGCTGTGGATTGGCAAATATGATGGAATGGAACTGCGGGAGAAAGCCAAGGCCGGTGCTAATGCTTCCCTAGTTTTAGAAGGGACCGCGACTGCTGGGACTATGAATAATGTATGGGGCATCCTTCCGGGCAGGTCCGATGAAATTGTTCTTGTGACCTCACATCATGATGCCCCCTTTAAGGGAGCAACCGAAGATGGGGCAGGCGTATCCCAGGTATTCGCCCAAATCAAAACGTGGTCCAGCGTCCCTCAAGAAAAAAGAGCCCGAACTCTCGTTTTTGTTGTGGGTGCAGGTCATTTCTATGGATTTGAAGGGGGTAGCTTTTTTGCCAGGGACCACGTGGATTTAATGAAAAAAGTGAAGATTCTCATCACCCTAGAACATCTGGGCGCAAAAGAGGTTGTTGAAAAAGAACGCCAATATGCTGAAACAGACCGTCTTGCCCTTACGGTTATGTTTACCTCGAATAGACCTTTACCGCTTGCTACTGTCATCAACGCATTGAAAAAAAGCCCGTCAAAACGCACCCTGCCCATTCCCGCAACCCTTTTTGCACCTGCACCTGTTTCCGATGCCGCTGGCTATGTACTTGAATCGGGGGTCCCGGTTATTTCCTGGATTGGTTGCCCCTACTACCTACTAGACGCACACGATACGCTCGATAAAATTGCCAAAAAGGAATTGCGTTCCATCTGCGAAACTGTTACCGAACTCATCAAACCGTATATGTGTTCTCTAAAAAAATAACGATTTAGCTCTAATAAAGAAATCATGTGGGCCAAGCATATGCTGAAAATTTTTAACACGTTAACCGGAAAAAAAGAACCGTTTAAGCCCATAAACGATAGAACCATTAAAATTTATGCCTGTGATCCTACGGTCTATGATTATTGCCATATTGGGCATGCTCGAGTAGGAATGGCCTTTGATATTATCTGCTGATAGGGATTATTGGATATGAAATTGTTTGGTTGTACTTATCCATAGTCATTAATTTTATAGAATATGCCAAAACCCTTTTTTTGCCGTTTCCGACATGGACATTCGTGAGGGGTTCCCACTTATAAAAAAAAATTAAAATCAGAGAAGTGAAAAAGTTTGTTTAGTGATTGAATATTATCATTTTTTTAGTATCGAATAATACGCATTAAAGGAAGCTACTTAGCCTTTTACTTTCATGCCCATCTTTTTATACTGCTTCAAGATTTTTTTATCATATGAATTTAAGGGATTATTTTTTATCTCTAAAAAATAATGGGGAATGATCGCGCTTGGAAGATCGCGTAACGATTCTGGGAGACCATTTAATTTATTAGAAGAGATCCTTAGTTCTCGGAGCTGTTCTAGATGCCTAAAAGAATCTGGGAGTGTCGTGAGCTTATTATTATTGATCTGCAGGGTTCGAAGTGACCGGAGTCGCCCAAAAGACTCCGGGAGAGATGATAGCTTATTATTATTGATTTCTAGTTCATAGAGATTTATGAGATGCCCAAAAGATTCTGGGAGTGTTGTTAATTGATTATTCTGTAAAAATAAGAATTCGAGCAAATTCAGATACCAAAAGGACTCCGGGAGAGTCTTTAACTTGTTTGAATTTAAATTAAGGTAAGTAAGTGATTTTAGATTACCAAAGGACTCTGGTAGCGTTGTTAATCCACACTGATATAATCCCAGTCCAATGATGGTATCCCCCTTAAATTTAACACCGACCGTGTTCCAATCAATCGTAACCACGGAAGGGATGGATTTGCCAATTAATTGTTCTAATTCTTGTAAAATCTCTTTATCTAGTTTGTCTCTTTTGGCTGGACTTTGGAAATCTTTTGGTATAATTATAGAAGGTGGTTTGGATGGGGATGTTGGCATGGTCTCTTTAATTTCTACTTTTTTTTCCTCACATATACATTTTTTATGGATATAGAGACCGAACCTCGATTCACGGTATTGTTGGGCGACAGCTGGATTTTCGCGGAACAAATTTTGTAAAGCTTCGACTTCTAGATCATTAAATTGTTTCGCAAGGTCATCTAATTGCATCAAAATGACGGTCTCATCGCGCGGGATCTGCACCTGCTTCAGTTGGCTCTGAAATAGTGTGACTTGCGCGTTCAGGTCCTCGATATTCCCACCTAGATCTTTTAAATCAGATAATAACTCGGGCACATTCATCTTTTTAACCGCTTCTGTGAAGTGTTGGACGGTCTCCGCCATCCGCGGAAGGGCGCCAATGATGGAGATGATCGCCGCCCCGCATAAGATCCCGTGGCACAGGGTTTTCCCAATCTGCACCCATTTCCGATCTTTCTGCTCAATTAAAAGGGCATCCCCTTCGCCACAGCAGATACAGGTGACCTGGATATAGATTTTTTCCTTGGTCTTGGTCTTTATTTTTTTGAGGTCCGTCGGGTTTAAAATGAGGGGAATCGAACGCCGCGCCGTTTGGAACTCATGGATTTTGGTTGTGGTATCCTCTATTTTTTGCAATTGTTTTTGCATGCAAATAAGTTGCTGGGCCAACCCGATCTGATTCTCCTCGTTTCCGTAAATCTCAAACTGCACGGTCTGCGGCGAAATCGCGGCATTGATGAGGAGAGGTTCCTGTCCTAAGGTCTGCCCCATAAACAGAATGGTATTTGCCGTAAGGGGTCGTGGAGTTAAATTCAGATTGCGCGCAAACAAATCCTCAATTTCGTCCCTGGTAAGATGTTCACGGTCGTAGTTAATGGTTTTTGGGGATTTGGATTGTAATTCTTGAACTTCCTTCTCGATCAAGTCACGCTTTTCCGTGTAGACACAGCGATCAATGGGGTACGGGTCCATAAATGTCCGCTGCAACTTCCCACTCGCATCATAGAATTCAAGTGTGGCATCAATTTGGTCCCCCTTCTTACATAATTCTGTGCATTCAATAACAAAATTTGCCGTTCCAAACCCCCCTGGATTAATCCGCCCTATACTCACCACTTTGGATGATGCCTTTTCATCAAGTTTCAACGAAGGCGGCAGTTTGAGTAGAATTTCGACATCAGTTAATGCAACGGTTAAAGAGTTATTATCGATCCGAATATAGAACTTAAATCTGTCTTTAACAATATCTAATTTCCGGGTAATTGCCATTGGAATTATAGTTTCTTTTCTCTTTAGAAATCTTGGAAAGGCTTCGATACAGTGGGTATCTAGGAGATATTTCCCTATTTTTTTGGCGCGGTCTAGGTTAAAGCCCAATAAAACCACGATTCCATAGAGGCTGGGCTCCTCCAGTGCTTTTAACACCTCTTCCCCTGCGGATTCTAAGGGTCCTTGTTCCTTATCTGTATACTGGATGGTAGCATTTACGAGATCCAGATACCTCTTCGCATCACTAAGCTTTATCCCCAAGTCTTTTACCATATCTTTCGGTGTAATCTCTCGCTGGTTCTCCATTTCCCATCGCAATATCCTCTTTATCTGGCAATGTGTTTGTATTATAATCAATCCATTTCCTTCTCCCTTTATTGGGTCTATTTCTACTAGTTCCCGACCTACTAATTTTATTAGACCCTCTAATTCTTCTTTCCTTATTAAATCCTCTTTTTTTATTGAATCTATTGTCTCATGTTCATGATTTTTAATAGGATTAGGTTCTAAATGTAAAGTACGGAGAGAGGTTAAACCACCTAAGGATTCTGGGAGTGTGGTTAACTGATTACGATTGATCCATAACTCTTGGAGCGATTTTAAATCATTAAAGGACTCCGGGAGTGTCGCGAGCTGATTACTACTCAAATTGAGATCCTGAAGATTTTTCAATTGGAGTATGGACTTCGGGAGAGTTGCGATTTTATTAGAACCTAAATTTAGGGATTGGAGGGATTGGAGTCGTCCAAAGGACTCAGGGAGAGTCGTGAGCTTGTTAAAGTTTAGTTCTAGGATTTGAAGTAATTGTAGATTGCCAAAGGACTCCGGGAGAGTCGTGAGCTGATTACAATAGAGTTCTAGTTTTTGAAGTGATTGTAGCTCGCTAAAGGACTCCGGGAGAGTCGTGAGCTGATTATATCCCAGATTTAATTTTTGGAGCAATTTCAGATGCCTAAAGGACTCCGGGAGAATTATAAGATGATTACGTTCGATCCTTAGGGTTTGAAGGGACTTTAACTGACCAAGAGACTCTGGGAGAGTTGTTATTCCACAATTCCATAATCCTAAGCCAATAATGTCCTCCCCTGCCACTTGAACTCCCACTGTAATCGACTCAATTTTATCTACCAGCGGAATGGATTTACCCCATACATTTTCCAACGCAGCTAAGACCGCCGCCTGATCCGGTTTCACGCCCCATTTATTTGACATCGCAGTCTTCCTCATAGATGTTCTTATGTATAGAATCCCCTTTTGGCTTTATAATTATCATACTCTCCTTACTTAGAAAGATTAGATACTAAATTATTTTTGCCCATTTTTTTATTTAGTTGAACATAATAAAAAATGAGGTATTTCCAATTATATCTCTTCCCGACGAAAATCGACTAAGAATTCTCATCACAGTTAAATCCAATATACGATTACTTTAAGTAAATTGGACCGTGTTTTTAAATTTCTTCTTCTGAATTTTTAACATTTTTTTACAACTATTATCGCTAAACATATGAATTAGCAGACTACTTTTTGCTTTGATATCATATTACAAAGGTTCATGGGGAGTTTGGAGCGACAATAAACCAAAAGCTATTTATAGTTGAGATCTCAAGTACATTGTTATGAATGAGTGGATAAATAAGTTAAAAGCAGGGCTTGAGAGAAATGATAGAAGTTCAAAACAATGGAATGCATTATTTTTTCCCGATTATAAAGCTCATGCGTTTTTTTGGGCTGTGCTGAAAAATGAATCCGCCATTGACCGCTTTATCCAGTTTTTAGCAGAGAAGCGGAGCGGCATAGACGAATCATATTCCAGCGCGTTTTTGATCATTACTTTAATATTTAGGTCCTTTTTTCAAATAAATCATGAATATGTAGGACCACTAATCAGTAACCCCCAGAATAAAGAGTTAGCTTCCAATTTTAAGCAACTATCCATCAAAATGAATATAAGCCGTTCTCATCTAAACGTGATGAAACGCTTTTTGGCGGAAATCAAGGACGATTTTATTAGGTTCATGATTCACTTTGAAGAAGATTACATTGCCATCCAGCAGGAGGAAGTGCCCCAGTATTACCGGGCCATCTCCGTGCAAAGACAGGCGGAACTCGTCCCGGGCGCGGATCGGATCTTGGAATTGGTCCCCTGGCTCCGTTACTTTCCGTGGGCGATCTACGAGTGGGCAGAGAATTATTCCCCCATTTTAATGCACAAGTTATTTACCTGGAGCCGGCTCCAGAAATTGGACGGCTGTAAGGAAATCCGTAATGCCCTTCATACCGAAATTTCCCATTCGAATGAGGGGTTTATCTATCAAGGCCAATTATTGGGGTTTGTAAACCATTTACCGGAAAGAAGTACCTTATACGACTTTTTTAAAGCACTCGATCGCTTCGTTGTGAAGGATGCTATTGCCTATTGTGCTCAACAGTTAATTCGCCACAATAATACAGAAGCCCTCATGCTAACGCTCGATTCTACCAGTCTGAAAGCACTAGTCGATGATCCTGACCTCTCCGAAGGGACTACCGCGCGGCGCACAAAGAAGCGGACCCATAAATTGCAAATCATTTGCGATGGCTTGGGCTGCCCGCTGGGCATGAACCGGTGTCAGGGTGAACTGAATGACCAGTTAGGATTCCAATACGCCAAAAGGCCGTTCTTAAAATTGAAGGAAATGGCGCAGGCGGAGGGACGGCGTATTAAATGGATCGTCATCGATGCCGGGTTTGCATCCTTAGAAAACTTAAATTGGATTCGGGATAAAATGGAGGCAAAGCCGATCCCTTGGCCGAAAAATAATCGCTCTCCGGAAATGCAGCAATTAGTTTCGCGGCTGGAAGATCTCCGCCAGGTATTTCGACAAATCAAGCAAGAAGGGGGGGATTTTAGTCCGGCAGGCTTACTGAAAGATAGGCGTTATTGCCAGCAAATTCAAGCCATTGAAACCTATTGTCGGCAATTATTGACCTCCGAGTTACCTTATTGTCAAGCCATCGCCGAATATTTATTAGAAATAGGGATTCATCAGTGGTATACTATATACCGCCGTCGAGCGACCATTGAGGGCACCATCGGCATCTTAAAAACCGCGTATAGCTTGTTAAGACGATCAAAAGATCAAGCGGTACCAGTCAAGGGGAAGAAAAACGTGTTTAAACATGCCGCTCTAGTAATAAATGCGATGCAAATTAATGCCCTCTATCGAATATTAATGTTACACGAACATACTGGTCAATTGAAACCTTCTTTGGCATTTGGCTTAACCACGTTATCCTTGGATTCAGGTAGCGTTTCTGTGGTTAATGGAAGATAAAATTAATATGACCTC
>CAYGYC010000147.1:0-10367 GCA_964353755.1 uncultured archaeon
GAAATTAATTTTTTCCTTTTTTTATACAAGTGGATTAATTCAATTACTTCCCGAGGACCTTTTCTCTTACACTTTTATGACTTAATCGTGAATCGTTGGAGAGTTTTGGCAAGTTCGAAAAGTGCTTTTAGCACTTTATTGTGGTTGACTTCAAAATTTACGATCTGAACCAGTGTTACCACGCTTAGGGGTATAACAATAGTGGATACATCGACTTCACTAAAATGAAGTACCTGAACAATTCCGTAGAATACTCTAGATCTACCATAAGTAAGCACTTCTTTTAGAATTTTAACGAAATTTTTGTCCTGATTGAGGGCATCGACTATCGGATTGCCGCTCTGTTTTTTATCTTTAATTAATTGATACATTTCTTTCATTTGATTAAAGGCATTAGAACCAAATCGGATATCATTTAAAGATTTGATAAAAGAATCAGAGGCCGCAATCTTAAGGAATTCTTCGTTTATTAGACTTAAGTCAGGAATACTCTTTATTCTCGAGGTAATATGATCAAAAACTTGTGCATTTAAAGGCGCAAAGAAAAAGTCTCCCTTATAAAACACGGATTTTTTATAGGCCCGACCAAAAATAAGTGCCTGAGGAAGGGGAAATTCCAGTACCGCAGTCCAACAGTTATATTCGGCGGGTAGACCTTCTGCTAGATATGAATCAAACGTAACGGTAATCTGTCGATAAATATCGTTGAACTTCAAAATAACCATTACGCCTTCTTCCCCTCTATCTTTAAGGAAGGCAATAGTTTTATCAATCACTTTTATTTCTTTTTTATCCTTTCCACTTTTCAATTGTTCTTGTAACAAAATTGCCTCTTTCGGGTTAAGTCCGAGAATTTTATAGTTTAACTCACTGGTTTTTAAATAATTTTTAACCTCTTGGATAATTTTCTGTCCTGTTTTTTCTGCCTTTTTCCCAAGATGATTTTCATCATAAAACATCGTTTCAAATCCCATGTTCTCCATCGCTCCTTAATAAAAAATGTTCTAATGAAATCAATTACTAAAAGATAATAAAAAATACTTTCTCTAAATACTTTCTATATATTAGAAATTTAGTATTTAATATTTCACTCCTCTTTTTCATTAAATAATTTTTTTTTTGTTGTGAATAAATGCTTTTTTCTTTAATCTAAGTTGGAAACAGGCAAGGAAAGCGACTAATATTGCCTTTCTTTATTTCAAAAAAAAATTATGAAGTTAAATGAAAAAAAAGAGAAATTATACTTTTGATTGTTCTCGAAGCTCGCGTTTCAGCACTTTTCCAACGAGGGTGAGCGGAAGTTCTTCGCGAAACTCCCATTGTTTGGGCACTTCGTATTTGGCAAGGTTCTCATCGGCATATTTTTGAATGCTCGCTTTAACAGCGTCGGTGAGGGCAACCCCTTCTTTCAATTTGATGAAGGCTTTCACAATTTCACTGCCGGGGCGAGATTTGTCCTCGAGACCAATGATCGCACAGATTTCGATGTCGGGATGTTTCGTCAAAATGTCCTCCACGCGCACACTATAGACTTTGTACCCTGATACATTCAACATGTCTTTGATGCGATCGACGATTTTCAGATAACCATCTGCGTCAAATACCCCGACATCACCGGTATGTAAATAGCCCCCTTCAAGGGCTTTGGCAGTGGCTTCAGGACTCTTATAATAGCCTTTCATTATTTGGGGCCCTTTTGCCAAAACCTCCCCTGGTTCGCCGATGGGGACGGGTTTGCCTGTGTCAACACTTACCAGTTTGATATCAGTATCCGGTAGCGGTAGCCCTACGGTACCAATCTTCTTTTCGCGCTTGAATGGATTGGAACTCACCAGTGGCGAGGCCTCAGTCATTCCATAGACTTCCAAGACTTTGTTTTCAGCACCCATTTCCGTTTCAAATTCTTTAATCGATTTCACTGGAAAAGGCGCGGCACCCGAGACGTAGGCCATGACATTATCCAACGCGTCTTTCGGAATGTCCTTGTGTTTCGGATCATTGAGAATCATATTATAGAGCGTTGGCACATTCGCGATCATGGTTGGTCGGTGTTTTATCCAATCCCCAATAAGATGGGCGGTGTCTCGAGGATTTGGAATGAGGATCTGGGTAAATGCCATGAACAAGGATTGACAATACACTAAAGTTCCTGCCATATGGAAGTAGGGGAATGCACTCAGCGTGGTTCCTGAGCCCGGTTCCAACCCGAGCCAATGCCCAAATTGTGCGACTTGGGAAACCATGTTCCGGTGAGTAAGCATAGTCCCTTTGGGACGACCTGTGGTGCCACCGGTATAGGGGAGCAGACAGAGGTCCTCTGGATCAATCGGGACTTCCTTGACATCAACGGGGGTTTCCACTATGTCCTTCCATTTCAGGACGGTTTTTCCTGGCCAAGGTTTGACTTTGCCGGATGGGATCTTCTTTAATAACTTGCCAAGGATTACCTTGATTTTCGAAAATCCCATATACTCGGCAATGCTCGTGGGGATCAGGATCTGAAGTTTCGGTAGCTTGTCCATCAGTTTCTTCATTAAGACTTTCGCGTAGACGGCATCCAACGTGATGATGGCCTTTGCTTCGCTGTGATTTATTTGATAGGCCAGTTCATCTTCACTCAACAGGGGAGAACACCCTGAAATGGCCCCCCCGGCAAGGAGGATACCGAGCCCGGCAATAAGAAATTGGGGACAATTGACCAAGTTAACTATAACGATATCGCCCTTCTGCAATCCGTTCTTCTGTAACACCGTGGCAAATTTTTTTGCCAGTTCGATGAGTTCGCTGAATTTCATAGCCGAATTAAAGTAATAGCACGCAACTTTATCTGGATATTGGGAGATCGCTTTCATAATGAGACTCCCAAGGTCTTCAGTAGGATAATCAAGCTTCGCTTTCACGTCTGGATCATATGATTTAACCCAAAATTTTTCTGCACTCATATTCTCTTCACTTTTTTTGATTCGGTTTCTTTTATTGAGTAGCTATCCCGCCAATTCCTCTTCGTTCAAATTTTGGCATAAATAGCTAATACTCTACTAAATAGTAGGTTCTCTATATCTAATTTTCGACAGTCATTTCTAATAATTATTTATAAAGAATTTTTAGGCGCCCAATTATAGTCATGGGGAAAACAATAAGATTTAAAAAGCAAGCTGCTTTTTTGCTTTGAATTATCAACCTAACTTTAACCGCGGATGAATATGAAGATTTCAAGTGCATTAAAAAAAATTCGTAAGTTAAGGAACGAATTGAAACGGAAGATCAAGATTCGAAAGGACAATTTTCATGTCATCATTCCCAAAAATAAAACACTAGAGGATATCAAACAAAATCCAAATGAATATAAGATTATCGATATCCAGAAAATTAGCGATGAACTTAATGAGATAACCCGCAAGATTACCGATTTGAGAGAGCAAATCCTGAAGACCAATGTAACTACCATGGCGGAGGTTGAGGGCGAAACCATTTCGCTTTCCAAATTGAAACTCCTCATCGATGATATGCGCAGTGAATTAGCGCAATTAGAGGGTATTGATGAGCGAGGCTACCTTGAATCACGCCGCCGAAAAATCAAAACCCAAGAGGAAGAGGAAAAAGAAATCCCGCAACTGACCGATCTCGAATTGGAAAAGCTCATTAAGGATATAGAAGAGAAAAAGATCAATTACGAAAATATCTTGGAATACATGAATGCCACCACGGAATTGGTGGAGTAATCATTCTCATCTAATCATTCCTTTAGATGAGCGGTTGGATTGACTCCCGAGCTCCGGCCCGGAACCTGAAACCCCTGACCCCTAGGGATGTGCAATTTATGTGCAATTAAGATTTAATACGCTTATGATTTAGGGATTAAGAATTATGACTTTTTGGTCGATCCAACTGTATTTTTTTTTTATTAGAATCGAATTTTTACAACGAGTAGATAGAAATTTAGTCGATTTTTCAAATTGGTCATTTATCGGTGAAAACTACGCATGATTATTCCTGTGATGTTCGCCTTTTTCCTGCTGAACGTCAAAATCAACGAAATTTCCCCTGCAGTTCAGAGATGATTTTTTATACTTGAATTATCAAAGAATTAAAATAAATTTCACTTGAAATTGAGATTAAAGGAGATAGGTAAATGGAAAAACCGTGGTTTAAGAAATGGCCCAAAGAATATCCCAAATCCTTGAAATATTATGAAGGCAATATCGCAGATTTCCTAGCAGGGAGTGCCAAGAAATACCCCAACCGTATTGTATGCGAATTCATGGGTACCAAGTTAACTTATGGACAGCTAGAAGATTTAGTCAATCGCTTTGCAACCGCACTCTCTAATTTAGGCGTGAAAAAGGGAGATCGAGTTGCCTTTTTACTTCCCAATTGCCCTCAGTTTTTAATTTCCTATTATGCCGTTCTTCGAATTGGGGCAATCGTTACTATGTGTTCCCCTCTCCATTCGGAACGCGAGTTATTTCACCATCTCAACGATTCCGAAGCAGAGACAGTCATTACACTGAAATTGAAATTGCTTTACAATAAAATCAAAAATATCCGCCCCCAAACCAAGCTGAAACGAATTATTGTCTCGGATTTACGCGAATATTTAGGCGGTGCTATCAAAATTTTATTTACCCTTTTCAAATTTCCTGCGATCGCCAAAGTGGAAAAAGCCGAGTATATCTATTCGTTTCAAGACCTTTTGAAAACGCCACCAAACCCCCCAAAAGTCACTCTTAACCCCAAGAAAGATGTCGCGGTTCTGGCCTATACCGGCGGCACAACTGGGCTTCCAAAAGGTGCTATGATAAGTCATTATAATACAATTGCAAATTGTACGCAAGTAGCTGCTTGGTTGGCACCTGGATTGGGGACAAAAATTAAAGAGGAATATACTCCAGAGACATTTCAAAATGAAGAAGAGATGACCGCGCTGGTGGTTGTCCCTTGGTTCCATGCAATGGGCACAATTGCTTATATGAATGCTCAAGTGTTTGATGCCATGAAAATGGCAGTGCTGCCGAATTTTGATCCATTAAAATATATGAAAGCAATGCACAAATATAAACCTGATGCCCTTGGCGGCGCGCCACCCATGTATGTCCCCATCCTTAACCATCCAAAACTCGGAAAATTCAAGGAAGATTTCGCTCGCATTAAATTGATTGGTAGCGGTGCAGGTCCCTTACCGGTAGAGCATATGAAAAAGCTACGAGAACTGGTCGAGCCGGGCGGAGGAGTAATTTTAGAAGCATATGGATTAACAGAATGCACGATGGGAGCGCTTTTCAATCCAGCACCCAAAAATGCAGAACGCAAGATTGGTGGGGTAGGATTACCCATTTTTGATACGGATGTGAAAGTTGTGGATGAAACGGGGAATGAAGTCGAACCTGGAAAAGAGGGGGAACTTATCATGAAGGGGCCGCAGGTAATGCTAGGCTACTGGAAACGTCCCGATGCAACTGCAGAGGCTATAAGAGACGGGTGGCTCTATACGGGTGATATTGTGAAGATGGACGAAGATGGCTATTTCTTTATTGTTGATCGGAAGAAAGACATGTTAAAGTATAAGGGCTATCAGTATTCGTCGAGGGAATTGGAAGATGTCTTGTTTGAGCATCCAGCTATCCAGCAAGCGGCAGTGGTGGGAGTAAAGACGGATATGGGCGAAATCCCGAGAGCCTATGTGGTGTTAAAGTCAGGAGCCAAGGCGACAGCAGAGGAAATCATGAAATTCGTGGAAACAAAAGTCGCCGGATATAAAAAGATCCGAGAAGTGATCTTTCGGGATGATTTACCCGTTTCATTGGCGGGAAAAGTGCTGAAGCGCGAGCTACGGGAATAATCAAGTAAATTTTAATTTAACTCTTTTTATTTTTGCCAAATTTTAATTTAATAGATATAAAAAGAGAAAGAGGGAGTAAAAGGATGAAAAAGATTGAAGGAATTCAATATCAGGTAACTGAATGGAATTACTTATCAGAAAAGCAGTATTTAGATCCCTTCAATGAAGTCGAGCTTGATGTTATTATAACTGATAACAAGGGAGGGTCCTGGAAGGTTCCTACATTCTGGGCAGGAGAGAATAATTGGATTGTCAGATTTACGCCACCTGAGCCCAGAGAATACACGTTCGAAACAGTATGCACAGACAAAAATAATAGCAGCCTTCACGGACAACAAGGCACTATTGAAGTAATACCTTATAAAGGTAATAATTTCCTTCTTCGGCACGGACCACTTCGTGTGGCTAAATCAAAACGGACGCTGGAGTTTGCAGATGGGACACCGTTTTTCTGGCTTGCTGATACTTGGTGGTATGGATTATGTAAAAGATGGTCCTGGCCAGATGATTTTAAGGTAATCTGTAAGGATAGAGTGGCAAAAGGCTTCAATGTTGTACAAATTGTCGCGGGTTTACCTTGCGATGCGAGGGAATTTGATGAACGAGCTGCTAACGAGGGGGGATATGTTTGGGAGAAGGATTATGCAAGAATAAATCCTGAATTTTTTAAAATGGCAGACCGTCGGATTGAATATCTTGTGGAATCAGGATTAATGCCGTGTATTGTGGGGAGTTGGGGTTTTTATCTGCTCATGATGGGAATTGATAAGATGAAAACTCACTGGCGATACCTAATAGCTCGGTGGGGGGCATATCCTGTGGTATGGTGTCTTGCGGGAGAAGCGAGATTGCCTTTTTATCAGAAAGTACCCAACAATCGGATAAGCTGGGCCGGAATTAAAGATTTTTTCCAGCAAAAAAAAGGTTGGACCCAAATAGCGCGCTATGTTCGGGAGATTAATTATAATCAACGCCCTCTTTCGATTCATCCTTTTCCTTTTCCAGGCTGGTATAGGATTATTACAGGGTATAAGACCGGACGCAATCAGGTTAAAGATCCGTCGTTAATTGATTTTGATATGCTCCAGACAGGCCATTTTGAGCGGAATTTAGTGAAAGAATTTACCGCAAACGCAATGAAAAACGCCTATTCCAGAAAACCTCGTATGCCAATCATAAACGCAGAAGTAGTTTATGAGGGACATATGCAGCAACACTGGCAAGAAATGCAGCGATTGATGTTCTGGCTTTGTATTTTAAACGGAGCTGCGGGTCATACTTATGGTGCCGGTGGTATATGGCAATGTAATGCCAGGGATAAACCATTTGGGGCTTCGCCCCATGCTCCGATCCCTCATGTCTATGAGAATACGCCCTGGGATGAAGCGATGTATTTACCGGGCTCAAAACAAATCGGATTGGGCAAAGCGTTGCTAGAACGGTACCAATGGTGGTTAATGATACCACATCCGGAATGGGCTTCACCTCATTGGAAAAGGTGCAATCCAATGTTGCCGTATGTAGCGGGAATTCCAGGGGAACTGAGAATCGTCTACATTCCACAACGCATATATAAATGGACGGGCCCTTTAGTGAAAAAGTTGGAACCTGGGGTTAAATATCACGCCTTTTATTTTAATCCGATAAATGGCGATGAATATGATCTTGGAATTATATCGAGAAATAGGAAGGGACAATGGCAGGCACCTGAGGTCCCTCTGTGTCAGGACTGGGTTTTGGTTTTAGAAAAAAAAGACTAATAAGTTCATTAGCGCCGGTTTAAAACTTAAGTTAATCCCTCAATGTCTTTATAGCAATCCTCGGGGTAGAAATTATTTTCATCCGTCGCATGGTTCGGGTACCAAATCTGGGCGAAGAACGGATTCTTCTTAGCAATTTCATCATAGCGCCACGGCGGGGGCAAACATTCCGGGCACCAATGCCCTGCCTTAAGGATCGTGTAGGGTTTGGATTCAAATTCATGGCCGAAGGCGCATGTCCACTGTAAGGGGGTATACATATCCCCATCCCAGGTCGCCGAGAGGCACTTACCTCCTCTAAATTCGGCGGCTCCTTGCAAATCCGAGAGTTCTAAGGACACTTTGGTTTCATCATACCCATGATTCAGACGGATGAACGGGGCATCATGGCGCATTTCTGGCATATCCACCCCCCAATCCGGGATAGTCTCAAACTTCTCATAGGAGCCATAGAAAGCAGAAATCCGCCGGTCCATCCGATTATTATACCACCCGAGAGTGCCATCTTTGCGCTCAGCCATCTTTTTCAAGCGTTTTTTGGTCATCTTTTGCACAAGCCAGCGCATCGGGGGGAAGTATCGGTTAATTCTTGCCAGTACTTTCAGCGATCGGGGCATCGCTTTCCACATGCGTTTCTTGTAATCGTCCATAGTATCGTTCCAATTGTGGATATATGCATTGAGGATATGCGAATCTTCATAGAATTGCATGTGGAAGTTCCGTAAGGCAAACCATTTGCGCTCGAAGACTTTCCGATAGTCTATTCCAAGCATTTTAAACGCAATATTCATAAAATCGAGGAAAATCACCCGGCAGGAAACCCCACCGCCCATATTATAAACGCGGCGCCAGAAATCGGAATCATCCGGAATTTGAAGACCGTTAATCAAGCCCCGCCCCGCATCTTCCACGGTGTTGTTTTCCATGTAGGAATTAATAGGCTGATGAAACATGATCGCGTCCTGTAGCGTCATGACATCGGGGATCATAATAAAGGTTTGGCGAAGAACAGCCCAATGTTTAATGTGGGATTCACAGATCGCGTATTCGCCTCGGATTTTAGTCGTGGCATAGAAGTCAAACACGCTAGGCTTCATAGGGTCGCCTATCCGTCCCATATGGATCGGCGGTAATCGATCGCCCGTCGCTGCGACCGTACCAATATAGATAAACCTAATATGGTCAGCCCCATTCGGTTGGGCTTCAATGGCTTTGATAATATATTTAATGGCATCGGTATTGACCGCTTTCGCCATGGAAGGATTGCGATCGGCTTCCGGGGAAATGAATGCCATGGGACAGAGACACCAATCGATGCCTTTACACGCCTCAAGCACATCCTCATAATTGGTCGCGTCGCCCCACACAATTTTTAAGCCGTTCCCTTCCACCACGCCTATTCCGGGAATGGATTGGAGATTGCATTGTTTTTCAAACGGGGCGAAGAGATCTTTATTCACTTTAGAAGGTCTCTGGAGGAGTATTATATCATATTTCTCTCGGAGTTCCCATAACTTCAAGAATGCCTGATGCCCCATCGAACCGGAGGCGCCCGCCAAAAAAACCACTTCTTTTTTCATTGTCATACCGACCATTCAGTTTCTCTGATCTTGCGAGGAACTTTACCTAAAAATAGTTTATGCAATGCTTTGATTATTGAACGGTTCTCATTTTTCTTCAAATGAGTTTAATAATTATGCAAGATTTTTAAAAGATACCACATATTAGAGGGGAATAATAGGTCCGAGCTTAGAACCAGCGAGTTCCCTAGAAGTGATAATAAACCATCATAATTAAAACAAGGAATCTTTGATTAGAGATGAATTAAAACCCTCAAGAGATTGTCGACATTTGAAAAGGAATCTAGGATCAAGTGGAGTAAAATTTATATTTGGCCGAAAATTGTACGACGTAGAAAATGATCCAAGAGTGATCTAGAAAATATGAGTAAGAAGTTGAATAAGTTAAAGTTGAAATATAATCAAGTTGAAAGAGGAATAGACCGAAAGATGAATAAGATAGGAGATAGTTCACATGCGGACATATATCAGACCCACTGTGGCGGCTGGACATTGGACGAGCTATCATACCTACTTAACCGTCTTTCTCTCGGAAAGCGTCTTTTTTAGTACGCTAGTCTTTGTTTTTAGTGGATTCATTTTAAATAACATGGCGATTTCATTCGCCTGGAATTCCGCAGCTATTATTTTAATCTTTTCAATTATCGGAATTGGCAGTCTTTTTACCATTATCCCGAATTATTTCACGGATAAATATGGACGGAAACCGATTAGTTTAATAATCAATGTCTTTTTTTATGCCGCAATTATCGGATCTGCCTTTGCTCCAACGACATCCATTTTTATTATTTTCCAATTTATTGCGAGCGTGTTTGGAATTGATTTGTATGCCGTGATAATTTCAGAGGAGATTCCGCAACGCAATAAAGGGAAGGTGTTTGGAGTAGTTTCAGCTACCGGAATGACAGCTGCGCTACTTGCTGCATATTTATTCATTTTCACTCAATCTATCAATATGTGGCGCTATCTCTATGCGGGGATTTCACTTATCGGCTTAATTTCTTTCGTCCTGCTCTGGATAAAAATGCGTGAAACGCGGCAATATAGTGTTTATAGAATGAGCCAAATCGATATTCTCACATCATTCTATCAACATAATGGAAGTAGCACCACGAATACCGCAACCCCTAAGAAACCATCCCTGTTTGCTGGGTTTCAGAGAAAATACTTCAAAATATTACTCCTGAG
>CAYGYC010000148.1:0-10316 GCA_964353755.1 uncultured archaeon
TACGCTTTATCAATCCAGCTACAATTATCTAATTAATAATCAATTCATTGATAATAATTTTCAAGGGATTGATGTTTATGAAGCGAGTTTTAATTTTATAATCAATAATACTGCTAACAATAATGCGCGCGGAATATATGTACGCGATTCAAGTAATTTTAATCAAATACTTAATAATACAGTTAAATTGAATAATTATGCAGCAATATGGATAGATGGATCACTTAATAATTCGCTTATAAATAACATAATTGAAAGTACTCAAGATGATGGACTTTATTTAAGATATGCCGATAACAATACAATTATTCGTAATAATATTAGTGATAATAACGGGTTCGGAATAAATTTAGAAAGATCCATTAACAATAAAATTGAAAAGAATAAATTTTATAATAATGCGTTAGGGTTTGATGGAACTATTGTTTCTCATTATATTCAAGAAATAACCGACGACAATACGATAGATGGCCTCCCAATTAATTATTATAAAAATCGAGAATATGGAAATATTTCAGCAAATTCAGCCCAAATGATATTTGTAAATTGTTCTTTTTTAACGATATCAAACTGTAATTTAGTAAATGGTGGCTTTGGAATTTCACTCTTCTATTGTAACAATAGTTCACTTACGAAAAATTTCATAACTGGTAATACCCCCGGCATTTATCTAAAACAATCTTTCAATAACACAATCAACCACAACATTGCTAATGCGAATAATAATTATGGGATTCATCTAGAATCATCTTCTAAGAATACACTCACCAATAATACTGCTAACGAGAATTTTAACTCTGGTATTTATCTGAATGCAGCAAATAATAATGTTCTCATCCAAAACACAGCCAATAATAATTTCTATGGATTTTATTTAAGCTCGTCTCGTAATAATACACTAATTAACAATACTGCTAATCTCAATGATGATAACGGCATATATGTAGTGTTATCGAATAATAATACGCTTATTAACAATACTGCAAACTATAATAGGAAGAGTGGAATTTCCTTAGACCAATCAAATAATAATAATGTTACTCGTAACACGATTTCACACAATAATGCCTATGGAATTTATTTAAAGAACTCTGCATTTAATAGCATTTCCCATAATACTGCTAATAACCATAGTACTTGTGGCATTAATTTACAAAATTCAAATAACAACGTAATCTCAAAGAACCTTGCAAATAATAGTGCTCTAGCTGGATTTAGAGTAATTTATGCACGTTTTAATATCCTTATTAATAATACAGCTAATACTAATTATTACGGATTTTACTTGGATTCTTCAAGCAATAATACACTTATTAACAATACTGCTGAATATAATTACATCGGAATTCACCTATTTGGTGCGATTAATAATACCTTAAGCTATAATATTGCCAATCAGAATACTGAAACTGGAATATCGTTGTGGTATTCGAGTCATCATAACCTCATTACCGCTAATATTGTTAATAATAATTACAATGGGTTTAACATAGGGAATTCCCCTTTCAATAAATTTTGCAATAATACGGTTAATGAGAATGAAATGTATGGATTTTATTTATATGATTCTAATTATAATTCGATAGAATGGAACACTGCACATGGTAACTGGCAAGGAATAGTAGAAGAAGGGTGTATTGGTAATATTATATCTTTCAATGATATTCTTGACAAGGACACGAACGGAACTCCTGAAGATACGCTCTATATCTTTCTAATAATTTTAATTATGGCAATAATTTCAACCACTGCAGGTATTTTAATCTACAAAAAAACAATGGGGAAAAGAAATTTTCCACGACAAGAAGAAAAACAAACATGGACTAGTCGGGCATTGGGGTATTCTACTGATTTGGATAAAAAATTAATAGAACTTCGCGAAAAACCTAAAAAACTTGAAAAAATTACCGATCCAAATCTCCTTGAATTTTTTAAAGCGCCCTTCACTTTACTCTCTCCTGATATGATAGAACGCTTAAATCAGATACCTATTTCAGAGCAAAAGAAAATTGAAATCGTGAAAGCACTTATCCTCCTTCCATTAGACCAACAAAATGAGTTAATTGATGAATTTCTCGAAGATCAAGAAGGAGTGGCATCTTAAGTGGCAATTGTAACAAATAAAACCTCTATTAAATTAAATAGGTTGGAAGAATCCACTCTAAATATCATAAAGAGGTTATTGAAAAAACATGAAACTTTCCAATTTAACCCTATATTCATAGAATTGTGCTGCCATGAATTAAAAGCTTCTGAAATGGAAATTTACAAAGCAATTTATTCGCTATTACAACAAAAAATTATTGTTCAAGGTTCCACCTTAACACGAGATCAAATCTTAGAAAATCAATCGCGGGCACTAATATTTGAAACAATCCAGAATCAACCAGGCATTCATATAAGAGAACTATTTATGCAGGTAAAACTATGCAGTAATGTTGTACGTACTCATATTAAAGTATTAGAGAAATTTAACTATATTAGAAGAAAAAAATATATTTCTCCCAAACTTACGCTTCTTTTTAGGAAAGATTTTCCGGAATTATATGATGATTTTTTTGTAATAACAAAAAATGAAAACGATCTTCTTATTACTCAGCGACTCTTAAATCAAAATTTAAGTGTAACCGAACTCAGTAATGCTTTAGAATTGCATCACAGCACGATTCAATATCATCTTAAAAAATTAGAACAGCTTGGTCTCATAATCGAAATCCAAGAAGATAATACAAATAAATATACATTCAACATAGCCAAACTAAATGATTTCAAAGAATTTAATATAAAATTTTTAAAAAATTCCTCCATAAAATTAAACTTCAAGATATCTAATTAAAATCCAGTAATATGATTATAAATATGTCATTAATAGTGGAAGTGTTACAAAGGTTTACGATATAAAAGCTAGAATCGCATCTATCAGAGTGTCCGGCATTTCAGCGAACGGGAAATGGCCCGCGTGCGGTATAACCGTTAAATGGGAATTCCCGATTAGTTTGTGAATTTGAAGGGAGGCTTTCCGTATATCGCGTTGATCATGTTGCGAATAAATGACCAGCATGGGGATGGTAATCTGCGGCAATTGCGGCTCTAGATTCGTCTGATAGCAGCTTGAAATCGCGCTTAAGCCGACCCGTTGGGGTATTTTTTGGTAGGATTCAATAAATTCTTTTATCCAGTCTTCGGAAGGCGGTGTTTTAAAGGCATGTTGGACCAATTGCTTTGCGGTTTTTTCAGGATTTTGGTGAAATTTGCCTTTACGGTACATGCGGATGACCAGCCACCACATGAAATGAGACAGTAAAGACCGCTTCAAATAAGCCGAAGTATTCGATGCAATAAGGTGCGTTAAAGTTTCCGGATGGCGCAGGGCATAATCCAATGCAATATAACCGCCCATACTATGTCCAAATAAAATGAATCCATTTAACCAGCCAAGCTCCTGGGCAAGTGAATAAATATCGGCTGCAAATACGGTACTAGTGTAATCGCCCTCCGGTTTATCCGAATCACCATAGCCACGCAAATCCGGTATGACTACAGTATATCCCTTTTGAACTAAAAGTTGGGCAACCGTTCGGAACATTTCTTTATAACCCTGCCATCCATGGATCAACATGATGCGTTTGCCACCATCCGCACCATACTGATTGCATGCTAGCTGAACACCATTCACTTTCACTTTAAATTGTTGGGCTTCCATATCTATCACCATTCATAATTGGGCTATTTTTAAATATCTATCATTAGAGGTTAATTCATTTTTGATGTTGGGGACAGAAATACGCGGTGCGTCCTGAAATTTTGATTTGGTTTAAGGGTTCTTTATCCTTGGGGCATAGTTGCTTCTTATTGCGATTAGGGGTTAAATAGAAGTCAGGGAAATGGTCATAATCAGCCTGTAATTTGATAGCCGTTTGTAAGATCTCCTTAATCTTTTCAAAAATGTCTTGTAGTTGATTTTCATTCAAATCTTGCAATTTACGGGTAGGCAGGATTCCCGTTTGAAATAAAACTTCATCCGCATACATATTTCCAAGACCGGCCATAACATGTTGATTCAGCAGAATATTTTTAATAATCCCGCGCCGCTTGCGTAAAACGCGGTTGAACGTTTCAAAGTCGATTTGCAACACATCAGGACCGATTTTCTGGCTTTGCAGGAACTGAGTTACATCGCGTGTGAGACCGACACGCTCAAACATCCGCTGACCAACGAACGCTAAGTAATACCCATTCTCAAACTTCATTAGGAGTCGATCATGGACCGGATCGTCGGTCAAATCGTTAAAATACTTGAGCCAACCCGTCATACCGAAGTGAAATAAGACCCAGATATCGCCGGCATTGACAAAGAGATATTTTCCATGTCGCATAGAATACAGAAATTGACGTCCTTCTAACGTCATTTCTAATTCTGCAGCAGAAACATTCTTCAGAATTCTTACATTTTTGACCTCGACTTTGACGATTTTCTGGTTTAACGCAGTGGAATCGAGATACTTTTTGAACATTTCTACTTCTGGGAGTTCAGGCAATGTATATTCCTCTATGAGATGTGATCGCTTCTCAAGACATCCTCCCTACATAGTATTCTTAAACGTAGCGATTTAATTTCCAAAAAAGATTGAAAAAAATGTCTAAAAGAGGAAGAGTTTGGAATAATATTCTAGGATAATAGGTCTATTAACCCGTGCATCTCTTCCGCTTTCTGGTCTTCCTTCTTTTTGCCATGGATTGAGTTCTCCTATCTACGTACATGCATCGTTAAGAGTCTCTATCGCGTTAAGAAAATAATTATTATATAATTCCAAAATGAATGAGGAATTAAACGTGTCGCTTTTTCCAAAATAGATAAAATTAAAAATCTTTAATTGTAATTAATCACGAACATTAACTGAAAAGACGTATTAGGTGATTAATATCACAGAATATAAAATCCAATTGACAAAGGCTAAAGTAGCAGAAAAGGATGTCTCGTTAATTATTCGGTGTTTAGAGCTTTTAAAGAGAGATGGAGTGTCGACAGGTAATCTAGACATAATAGTAAAAAATATTACAACAAAGCCTGAATTCAAAACTAGTTTTATGAAAGATTACAAGGGTGCAGTAAAGAGAATTGGAATAAATCCAGTACCTACTCCATAAAATTTGCCGTTCGAACCCTATTTCTTTCTAATTTATCATTCTTCTTTTTATAAAAATTCTAATTAATATTCTTTCCATTAACCGAAAAATTATTCATGTTTTTTTAAAGATTTCAGTCAAAAATAGTTCAATAGATCTCTTTCTTTTTTCCGCGCTTTCAATTTGGCAATGACATCTTCCAGTATCTGAATAATTTTATCCTCATAAGCAGTTTGTTTATAGCTCCAGTTTTTCCAATTGGGGCATTTATGCCCAATTTTAAATTTAGCGCCTTTCATGACCGTGCTATAGGAATTTTCATCAAGTTTGACAACTCTTTGGTCTGCGAGAATGTACCAATGGAATTCTGTTTTATCCAGGGCGCCCGTCCCGAAAGGGGCTTGGTGCATTCTATTTTTTAAACAGGAAAATTCAAATTTCCATTGATCTGGTGCAATCTTAGTTTCATTCCACACCCCATTATTGTAAGTCCAGCTATGCATTCCGCCGACTTGCATTCCGGTATATTTCTGCCCGTTATATTCTTTAAGTTCATTATACATTTTCCTTTTTTCTTCAATACCCATTTCATTTACGGTCCTTTCAAATTATGCACTGATTTTATTGCTTCAGGAATACTTCGCGCCTCAATTCTATTAAAAAATTTAGCACCCTCCATTAAAAGTAAAATGATTCGTATTATCCTTGAAAAGGACTTATACAATTATTTGAAAGAATTTTAATCTAATTCAGTTCATCATTACGCATTTCACTAAAAGAGTGAGTCCATTTAGAAATTTTCACACAAATTACAATTATTTAAAATCAAATATTAAAAATAATACTTATAATTAATACACAAGTAATTGTTATTTAAAGCAATATCTAGTTTAAATCAGTTACAAACCTTATTTTTTCATCCCATGAATTTTCTGCTTTTATAATATATTTAATATTTCAATTCCTTATTTTAAAAAAGATTAAAAGTAAAAAAGGGAAAAAAATAATAGTACAAAATAATATGGAGGAAAAATAATGGCAGATGGTTTTATTTATTTTTTTATATACAGTGGTCCTTTATTTGCTCTTACACTCGTAGCTGGCATTTTATTCACAATACAAACAGTGTTTATCTTTCTTCTTTGGAGAAAAGGAGAGAAGGCTTACTTCTTAAAGATGATTTCTTATGCCATAACATCCGTTGGACTTATAA
This sequence comes from uncultured archaeon, assembly GCA_964353755.1. Taxonomy (GTDB): domain Archaea; phylum Asgardarchaeota; class Lokiarchaeia; order Helarchaeales; family HEL-GB-A; genus CAYGYC01. The sequence continues at coordinate 6,341 of CAYGYC010000148.1, forward strand.
TATCTTCAGTGATTGCTTTTATCCTAATCAGTGGTGGTTCTCATAATGCGTTGATGACATTTGGCTTAATCTTCTTTACGATATTTGCCCCAGTTGCTGCAGTGATTTCTATATTAGATTATATTTGGCAGAAATGGCTGAAGAAGGAGGGAAAAGCATAATGCAGGAGCTAGCTTTTCTCTGGACTGCAGTACTTCTAAGTTTCATTATAGCCCTTTTTTTTATTCTTCGAGGCCTCGATAAATACAATGGATGGCGGGATGGCAACAAGGATGAACTCTGGATTTTTCTGTCTCTTTGGCTTGGGGCTGCTGGAGCGCTTCTCATTGGAATACCTTGGCTATTAATAATTGTGGCAGAATCCGATGGAGCTATTAGTTTTCTGAGTTTTGCTTTCCCCTTAGGAATTTGTCTGGAAATTACTGCGATTGTATTATCCACCATTTACTATTTTCTCAAATGGCGAACCAAAAAATAAATTACCATTTAATTTCTCTTTTTTTTATTAATGCGATTCTTTAACGGCTTATAGGATAATCTTCGACTTTTTCAGGGTCAATGTAGAAGTTTATTTTTATCCTGTGAATTTGCTACTTTTACAAATTGCATTACTCTTAAAGTCCTTATTTCAAAAAAAAATATAAGGGAAATAGAAGAAACCAAATACAACGAATAACCTTGAGGAAATATTATGAGCTTAATCGAAGTTTTTTTGGTTGGTCCTTTGGAGATTCTTGCGCTCATAGCTGGCATTTTATTCGCAATACAAACGGTGGCTATCTTCTTTCTTTGGAGAAGAGGAGAGACGGCTTACCTTTTAAAGATGATCTCCTATGCGATTGCATCCATTGGGCTCATAATCTGTTCGGTGCTTACTCTGATCCTAGTGCTGGCAGCTGAATCGGGGTCTGCGACGTTATGGAATATCGATATTATACTCTTTGGCCTCTTTGCCTTACTTGCTGCAGGACTTTCTATCGCCGACTACATTCGACAGAAATGGTTGAAGAAGGAGGGAAAAGCATAATGCAGAGCTTAATGCAGCTAATGTTCGTCATCGTGATTGTAGCAATTCTAAGTAGTATTGTGGCTGTTTTTTTTGTTCTCCGAGGGTTCGATAAATACAAAGAATGGCAGAATGGCAACAAGAATGAACGTTGGATTTGTCTTTCTCTTTGGGTCGGGGCTGCTGGAGCGATTTTCATTGGGTTAGCTTTGATACTTTTTCTAGTAAGGAATGAAAAGCCGCATGAAATTATATTGTTAAATTATGGATTCCCCGTAGCAATATGTTTAGGATTGGCAGCGATTGTACTCTCCACCATTTACTATATCTTCAAATTGCGCGCCCCAAAATAAATTCCTAATCCAATTCTTTTTTTTCTTATCCACTGGTTAATCTTCGACTTTTTCAGGGTCAATGTAGAATCCCGGGTCGGAAGCATTATTCGGATCAAACGCCTGTTTAATCGCTTTGAGCCACTTGTGATAATTACAAGCAAGTGGTCCGAAGATTTTATGCATGGCGGATCCTTCTCCGTCCACCGTGCCGAGACCTAGTCCAAGGGGATGCGTTTGGGAAGCTGCGGCAACGGATTTAAGATATTCAACAGAGGCTTTTCGGGAAGTCGGGTCGGTAATATCGTACATATAAAGCTCTTCAAGATGACTGAAGGTCCCCTCTTCATAGGGATTTCCCCACACATTATCTGCGCCATCATCAACTAAGCCTCCAGAATCGATGGCTTTCTGTTTGAGTTCTTGACCAATTTTTGCCCCCTCAACACACCAATCCCAGCTGCCTAATGCCCCAAGCGAGGTATAGAAACCCCCATTGGCACGAAAAACGCCCCGCATAGTATTGCATTGCTTAGTTATAACCATAAAAGTCATGGCAGCGAAAAAGGGGTCTTGCGAGAGAGGAAAGATTTCTCCATGCGTATTCTTAACAATGGATTCAATGGCTTTTTTTTGGTATTCATACTCTCGCTTGCTTGAAGCCATGCACATGACCATTAAATTGTACTTTAAATCTTTGAACATATCTAAAAACCGGCTATAAAACTCATTATTATTGGGGGATAAGCCCAAGGCGGTTATGAACTTGGCAATCCGGCACAGTGCCCAACAGACTTCCGAATGAGCGAGGGCGTACCCCGCATCTTTGAAATCATCCCAGGTAGTCCAATTCAGTAAATAGGTGACGAATCGTGGCGGGAGTTTATTGCCTTTGAGATTATATATAGGGGAATAGCCTTGGAACTCTAATTGTTCAGGTCCTGCCCAATGGTATAATTTAATGGCGGCTTTTGTGAAGACCCCAAGACCTCCGAACGCCCCGAAATAGCCTCGGTACGCCCCGCGAATACTCGGTCCAGGCCCATCAGCAAGAAACCATTCAGAAGCATCGACTTCTGGTTCTTGATACTCAATGTTTTCGCTTTTTTTCTTGGGACGAGCTATGTTGCCCCAGGAACCTACTTTGCACACGGCACCATCGGGCATAACCCATTCTGCCCCAAGGATATTCCGGTTGGAGAAGCCCGTGGATATTCCAGTCCAGCCTTGACCTACCATACTCGTTACCGTGGCTAGCTGTGATCCATTTGCCCCACATCCTTGAATGTGGCAATTTAGTTGGTATTTAAAGATTTCCGCTTGGAGCATTGCCCCATTAACATAAGGTTCGACAACGGCAATCATATTTTTCGGATCAACGCTTAATATGCGATTCATTCGCCGTAAATCAAGCTGAATGACACCCTCCTTTCCTACGGTGTTATGGACGCCCCAGCCACCGCTCATTGCTTTATATTGTAACTTATTTTGATTACAGAATTTAACTATTTTCACGATTTCGGTGGTGGTATCCGGCATCACGACGCACAGGGGTCTATTGGCGAATTTCGAAACGCCTCCGGTAAGATTATCCGCATTCCAATTAAAGGCATACGTATCCATTATGCCAAGATCAGCACATACAAATTTCGCTCCTACGATTTTTTCCAGAGTATTTATTGCTTCTTCCTTTTTTATAGTAGTCATAAGGTTATTCCTCCTTCAATCGTTCCCTCACCAGTTGATTAATATCCATATACTTAAGTTCTTTTCCCGTTTGCACTATTCCCTCTTCGAAATTGGTCTTGCAAAATGGACATGCGCTGATCAATAGTTTAGTATTAGGAATATTTTGTTGACCATATAACTGGTTATATTTAGCAGTTAAAACCGCCTCTGCTTCGTCAAGACGTTCCGACGCAGTGGTAAGTGCCATTTCCGGGTAAGCGGCTTTAACCCCTCCGCCACTACCACAACAATACGTATATTCGTTAATGCGGAACATTTCTACAAATTCAACGCCGCTTTCTGCTAGATTTTTGAGAATATAGCGAGGGGATTTATAGAGCCCATTCGTTCCTCGTCTATATTTCTTAGGAGGGTCATATATTTTTATAGAATTAAACACTTTTTTTACAGTCCCTTTCCATTCCGGTATCCAAGGTTCAGCGCCCCGCCCCAAGTGGCAGGGATCATGATACGTTGCGATCACTTTATTTTGTTCGGGCATCTCCGCGAGTGTCTTAATTTTGATTTTCTTCTTCGCCATTAAATCTTCAATGACCTCAACCATATGACGAAATTTAATTGATTTCCAGGTTTCAAATAAATCCCCCTCCAAATATTTGGGATACTCAGCCACAAACATTGCATAGCACCCAGGACATGCGGTAATGACTTCTGTAATACCTTCCTGAGCAAATAATTCAATGGTATGAACAAAGAATGCTCTGGCTTCATCTATCTGTCCAGATCTGTAAATGGGAGATCCACAACAATGCTCATCGTTGGAAACACGAAACTCAAGTTTGCCGGCATTTAATATTTCAGCACTTGCTCTAACCATATCCTGTTGCCGATAAGCTGCCGTGCATCCAGTAAAAAATAATGTTTTTGCGTCAGGATTTTGGATGATATT
>CAYGYC010000149.1:0-10304 GCA_964353755.1 uncultured archaeon
GATCAAATTTAGCTTTGGTTATCCAATTCTCCTTTGGCGTTAAACATTTATACTCAAAGTCCCCGGTATTTTTTCTGAAGAGCTCAATAAAGTTAGTAGGAGTGTAAATTTCCTTTTTATCATAACGCAGAATTGGGCAAACACTTTTGGCAATTGCCTTTATTTCTATCCCGTTCAATAACCGCTCTCCAAAATAAAATATATGGAAGACTTTATGTTAACTATAATAGATTATGATTTAAAAATAATGGAAATTTTGGTGGAAAAAATGATTGGAAAATTAGGATCGTATCAACCAATAATCGCGGCTTCCGCCTTCGTTGCCCCGACCGCGGTAATCATTGGAAGAGTAACGATTGGAGGAAATTCAGTGATTTGGTTTAATGTCATAATACGAGGGGGTATCGAAAACGAGATTACTATTGGCGAACGGACAATCATTGAAGATAATTGCGTAATACACGGGACGGCTCCAATTCATGTTGGCAATAATGTAATTATTGGGCATAACTCCATAATTCATAGTTGTATCATTGAGGATTACGTTCTAATTGCCCCTAACGTCTGTATCTATGATGAGGCGCATATCAAAAAAGGGGTCATGATAGGAAATAACAGTGTAGTTCAACCCAAAACGATAATTGAACCGGAAATTTTTGTAAGCGGAAGTCCAGTAGTAAAGAAGGTTAAAAAGACTAAAGTAGATTTGGAACGCAATAAGAAATATATTGATAGAAGTATTGCCCATGCTCAAGAATTTAAAAAGAATTTTGTAGTAATCCAAAGGGTTTGAAGGGAAGATCTATCAAATCGAAAAGAGATTTGATTAAGGAAAGGGATAATTTAGTAGAAAAGGCAAAATCTGCTGAATCACTCTTGGATTCTAGGGAGGCAATTCTGAATTATCAATTGGCGGCGAAAATCTCGCAAGAGGTAGGGGATTTTGAAAAAGCGCGACAATTACAAGACAAAGTTAATGAATTCAAGAGGCGCGTGCAGTTAGTAAAGAAAAAGTCGCTCACAAATAGAAAAATAATGGTTGATGAATCCACCATCCTCACTTTAAATAAAGAAGCCAGCCAAGCTTTAGAGATTGCTATTATAGCGGAGGAGGAGCATCGGTGGATAGATGCCCTAGCCGCCTATAAGATCGTCGTTCACAAAAATAATGAGGCGGACGATAATGAGCGAGCTAAAGCATATGAGGAAAAAATCACAGCTATCGAACGAATCATACAAAAAGAAAGACAAAATTAATCTCAAAGTATGATTTAAACATATTTCCAATGAGATTAAATTTTATTTACCTACTATAAATAAACTGCTTTCCCGTTTTACGGTCTAAAATTTTTAAAATCAAAGATACCAAAAAATAAATTTATAGGGGATTTTTATGTTAAGATGAATATTACTTTAGTTCCCTTAAAATAAATTTAAAGAAAGTAGAAAAGTGAATAACGTGCTGATCAATTCAATACTTATGGACATACCTCTTAGCAGGGCAGATTATGATACGCTCTATATGGGCATTATATTTATGACAATTCTCCTTTTAGTTTTTGTTATTGTTTATTTAATGATCGGAGAAGAGCGGGAAGAGACAGAAACTTAAGATTTTTTAGAATTCGGATAAATATATACTTGAAAAAAAATGAAAAAGGAAAACGACCTAACTTCAGCTTTTGATTTATTTCTTCCACCGTTACAGACGCAAATTAAAAGAATATTTAAGACTCCTACCCAAATTCAACAGAAAGCAATTGATCACATTTTGAAAGGGAAAAATGTTCTTTTAATTGCACCGACAGGAACTGGGAAAACAGAAGCGGCTATATTTCCAGTGTTTAACCTACTTTTAAAGGAAAGAGAGACAAAGCCCAGCAGAAAATCTATTTCAATCTTGTATTTAACACCCTTGCGCGCTCTAAATCGGGATATATTCCAACGGATTGTCGATTTAGGGAAGATCCTTGAAATTTCGGTGGAAGTCCGCCATGGGGATACCTCAGCCTCTGTACGCCGAAAACAAACGCTTCACCCGCCTGATATGTTAATTGTAACGCCTGAAACACTACAAGCGATCCTTCCGGGGAAGCGAATTCGCGATCATTTGCGGACCGTTCAATGGGTGATAGTAGATGAGATTCATGAACTAGTAGATTCAAAACGGGGGACACAATTGACGATTGGGTTGGAACGTCTGAAGGAACTGATTGGTCGCGATTTTCAAAGAATTGGGCTCTCCGCAACCATAGGAAGTCCTGAAATAGTGGCTAACTTTCTACAGGGGTCCAGCTCATCTGTTGAAATCATACGAGTTCCTTTTGAAAAAGAAATGGAGATTAAGGTTGAAAGTCCAGAACCCCAATTAGAAGATCAAAAATTAGCAAAACAACTACATACCACTCCCGATACAGTAGCGCGAATTCAAAAAATTGTAGAACTTGTAAAAGCTCATCAATCGGTTCTCATTTTTGTAAATACCCGCCAACAAGCAGAACTACTGGCTTCCCGAATGAAATTATTTCAACCCCCGTTTAAATTTGCCGTGCACCATGGATCACTTTCAAAAGAAGTGCGAATAGAAAGTGAGCAACAATTCAAAGAGGATTTGAAATGCATTATTTGTACCTCCAGTTTAGAATTAGGAATTGATATCGGAACCATTGATTATATCATTCAATACATGAGTCCTCGGCAAATCACTCGATTAACTCAACGCGTGGGGCGTTCTGGGCATCAAGTTGGTAGAATTTCGCGAGGGACTATTATTAGTCTCAATGAAATTGATGATATTTGCGAATCAATTGTTATCGCCCGAAATACCATACTAGGTAACTTAGAGCAAGTAAGAGTTCATGAAAATGCGCTCGATACCCTCGCACATCAAATTGTAGGAATATTACTCGAGAAGGGAACCGTTTCTCTTGATTACATTTATGAAATAATTATCCGGGCGTATCCTTATCGCAACCTGAAAAAGGAATTATTCATTGAAACTGCAGAGCAACTTGGCCGTCAAAATATTATTTTGTTAGATAGTAATGGGATGGTTCGGAAAAGACCCGGAAGCTGGCTTATCTATTATTCTTTCTTAACTATGATTCCTGATATTCAAAAATATACAATTATTGATGTATTACGAAATCATTCGATTGGGACTTTGGATGAAGAATTCGTTTCGGAACACTGTAAACCGGACACGATTTTTATTATTAGAGGTACAGCCTGGAGAATTTTAGCGATGGAGGGAGAAAAGATTGAGGTCGCGGAAATTCAAGATGCGAAAAGTGGCATACCATCATGGGTAGGCGAACTGATTCCCGTTCCCTATACAGTGGCTCAAGAAGTCGGACATCTGCGCGCTAAGATATTTGAGGATCTTCAGCAGAATCAGGAAAAGATTACAGTATTGGATGAATATCCATTGATAGATAATGCAAGAAAGTTTATTATTAATCCCATAAAAGAATATTTGGATAGATCTATTCCAGTTCCAACCCATGAAAAGATTTACATTGAAGAATTAGAAAAAAATATAATGATTCATGCTTGTTTAGGGACACGGGTTAATGAAACCTTAGCTCGCATTATTGCTGCTCTAATATCATCTCGAATTGGTGCTAGCATCGGTGTACGCGCCGATCCATATAGAATTATTCTTTCTCTTCCCCGAATTATAAGTCCAACAGAAGTGCAAGAACTTTTGTTAAAAACGAATTCAGAAACAGTAAAACCGCTCCTGGATATTACCCTTAAAAGGACTTCGATGTTCCGCTACCGGTTTTTTCATATTGCGAAATATTTTGGGATCATTAACAAGGGCGCCCGGTATAAAGACCTCAATATATCAAGGCTTATTCGTATCTTTAAAGACACACCCGTTTATAAAGAAGCCATGCGCACAGTACAAATCGAGAAATTAAATGTTCCACTCGCAATGGAAATCCTAGATCGAATACAAAATCATCAAATTGAAGTTCAAATATTACCCAAGAAGAGCTTAAAACCCTCGCCCTTAGCCTTTCCTGCTCTCGAATGGATAGCGCCTCATGATCTCATCATCCCAGAACGGAGCCAATTCCAAATTCAAGAAGTGGTGCGCGAGCGCCTGTTAAGGCGCCAAATAAAATTGTTATGTCTTTATTGTCAAAATTATTCATCCATTAAAACGATCAGATTATTACCTGACAATCCGGAGTGTCCAAAATGCCAATCACGTTTCCTCGCAGTTCTCCCAATCGAGGGTATTAATATCAAACGCATTCTCAGTTTAAAAAATAGAGGAAAAAAGCTATCGAAAGAGGATGCCCAGATCTTTGAACGCGCCCAAAAGAGTGCTAATTTAGTGCTTTCCTATGGGAAAAAAGCAATAATTGCCATGGCAGGGTATGGAGTTGGTCCTACAACCGCAATCCGCATATTAGCTACGCCTTACAAGAATGAATATGAATTTTTACAAGCCATCATTGAAGCCGAAAAACAATTCGTTCGAACGCGCCCCTTTTGGAGTACCTAATTAGAGCATTCCTTGCTCTAACATCATTTTAGCCATTTGAAACGATTTTTTATTATTTTTATTTCCATTCTCCATAATGGGAGGCATATGCCCTGGGAAAAGCATTTCAACATCTAATTCCGAAATTTTTTTCAATGATTCTACCAGTTCGGCTCCATTCCCTGTTGGAAAATCCGTGCGTCCAAACGCGCCTTCCGGAAAAACTACATCACCACTGATCAAAATTTTCTTATCTGCATTATAAAGGACAATACTGCCATGTGTATGCCCCGGCATGTTATAAACTGTAAATTTTAACTGTCCTAAATCTAAAACATGATCTTTCTCTAAATATACATCCACTTTAGTTCGCGGGAATTCGACGCCAAAAAAGGAAGAAACGGTCACAATCGTGTCGCCCATTTCGATATAGGGGGCTTCTTCTTCATAGACAACGATTTCAGGGGAGAATTTCTTGGCCAATCGGTTTAATCCTCCAGAATGATCAATGTGACAGTGGGTTAAAATAATGCGCTTTAATTTTTCGATATTGAACTGGGATTTGATGTCATTTATGGTGTCAGTGACATTTAATCCAGTTCCGGTGTCAATTAAAGTAAGGTCGTCCTTATTATCAATTATTAAATACATATTTGCATCGAATTCTCTTTCTGGGATGAGGTAGATATTCTCTAAAAGCTTCTTTAACATAATGAAACTCACATCTTCTTCACTATATCATAAGCTAATTTAATATGCCATGATCCGTTTTCCATCGCCGGGGGGGAATGCCCGGGGCACAATAAATTAACTTCGAGTTCACTTAAGGTTTTCAATGATTTTAATAAATCTGATAAACTGCCAGTTTTCAGATCGAACCTTCCAAAATAGCCATCCCGATAAACGATGTCACCGGAAAATAAGACTTTTAAATTTTCTTCAAATAAAGAACAAGAACCCGCAGAATGGCCCGGAGTATGAATTACTTTAAATTTTAAATTTCCTATTTTGATTAAATCGCCGTTTTTTAATTTGCAATCGACTTTAATGGGCTTAATTCCAGCGAAAAGTTTCGTTAAGCTGCCTATTAATGGACCGAAAACGCCTCCAAGCGGAACAACCCCCTCTTGTCTGCCTTCTTCAATAAAAGAGGCCTCTGCTTCATGAATCATTACTTGAATGGGCGAATTAAGCAAATTGGACAGCTGATATAATCCTCTTATATGATCCAAATAACAATGAGTCAAAAAAACCTTCTGAATTTTATTTGATGCTAATCCAATTTTATCCATTTGTTGTAAAATTCTTCTAATATTTAGTCCATTAGAAGTATCAATCAGCATAAGCGCTTCAGAAGGATCTCCTACAATATATACATTGGAATCAAGCATGGTTTGTTCTGGGACATAGAAGATTTGATCTAAAAGCTTGATAATTTGGGGGTCCCTTTGAAAAAGGTTGAACAAAAAAATACTTCCAGTAAAAAAAATTAGGGATTATTCGGCCTGGTAAACCGTGCACAAGCCTTCCCGGTCCTTTGTCACTCGTATCCGAATTTTCCGGGGAGGTTTTTCAATACCCCGTTTCCACATAATTTCGTTTAGAACGGGATCAATAGCAATAGTTTCTGCTTTCATATGCCGCAGAACGAATTCTTGTAGCATATGAATAGCACGGGGTGTTCTTTTTTTATGGCGAGCGATAAGAGCCCGTCCAAGAGGGACTGTATAAAGCCTTTCTTCGAGAACTTCTCCAATTTCCTCTTCTACCGTTGGGATTTCTTTAAGTTTTTTCCCGATTTCCTCTTTTTTTTCTCCGATCTCTATAATTTCTTCCTCAATTGAAGTATCTTCCTCTGCCTCTTCGGTCTCTTCTGCTGCCTCTTCCTCTGCTTCTTCTATTTCTTCGGCTTCTTTTGCTTTAGGTTTTGCCTTGCCTTTCTTTTTTGCAGAATCTTTAGGTTTTTCTGTAGCTTTTTCCTGAGTAGGTGCAGCTTCTTCTATTTCTTCGCTAATTTCTTTCTCTTCTATTTCAGTTTCTGGTTTCTTTTTTCCTCGCGGCATTATGGGAATCTCCTATTAGATTAAGGTTGGTTCTTTTGTCTCCGCCATCGGCGCCTCTTGGGATGTGTTCGAACCTTACCACGGGTTTTCACAATAATCCAAGCGGGGATAGACCGGTTTTGTCTATTTGCTCGTCCTAGCCTTATTTTCTTTCCTAATTCTTTGACTCTTGCCATAAAATCAGCAACGCTAAATGTGTTTAATCTTAAAATCTTGTTGTTTACCTGTTAAACGGCTTAAAATCATTTTAAAATGTTCGTCGCTTAAAGGTAAAGGCCCAACCCGAGAGAGTTGACCTGATTGAGCTAATTGAATCAGTTGGAGCTCCAATTGGGCAGCAAAATCAGGGCGCACCATTTTAATATTAGTAAGTCTGCTCCGCGCTTCTGGGCTCAGAATTTTTCTTAGAATAGCTTCCTTTTTAGCATTAACTTCTTCCTGCATTTCCTGTTGCTGTTGTGCATCTGCAGCTTGGGACTGAAGTTGAGCCATTTTTCGCCGGCGGAGTTCTTCCAATTCTTCATCATCAGACATATCATCAACTCCCAGTGTAAATTATTTAATATTTATTCAATCCGGGTATCTCTTTTTGTAATTTCTGTTTTATCTCGTGCGCAAGACGATCTAAAAGCGATTGCCCTTTGGCGGTCACTCTTCTTCCCTTGCTTTTTACCGTTTCCACAAGGCCTTCTTCTTCTAATTGCTGAAGTGAATGTCGAATAATCGATCCACTTCCTTTTCGAGCATGTTCTGGCGCAGGACCTCGTCGTTTTCGCCCGCCATATTTACCTTGAAGACGTGAAACGCCAATATTAGTGTTCAGCGAAATTTTCCGAAGAATACTGGCACACCGGAGATACCACCAATCCGGATTGGTTGGCGCTCGCTCTTTAAAGACGCCTGTTTTAACATATATTGCCCAAGGCATGGGTTTGATTTTATTACTTTGTTTTAATTCCGTTGCAAGTTTATCAATTAATACTCCTGCCGGAACATCGTGTACTGTTGTCATGCAACTCACAAATTTGATTCTCTAATAATTATTTTTTGTTTTCAATTTTTATATTTAAACCATATCATAAGAAAGTTATGTTATGAAAAAGGGTTTCTTATTTTAAAAGTTTTTAATTAGGTGATTTAAAACTGTTTCCATTAACGGATTAAAAACGGATAATTAACTAATCCAAATGAATTAGATATTCATATGGTTCAAATGAATTAGAATTATGGTAATTTGTTTCACTCTTTTTGAAGGATTATGGTATAACCTCTGATCTCAATTAAATTTGCCCCTAATTGTTGGGCAATCAATTCCGCAAATTCTTTGCGCCCTATGTCTTTTGAATCTAAGGCGGTTTTTAATATTTTAATTTTTATAATTTTTTCCTTATTCAATTTCTTTTTAATGGTAAGTAGTAAATTCTCGGTTAAACCGCCTTTTCCGACAATAAATTGGGCGGAATTTGCTTTAACACTATCAATTTTTTCTTTACTGACCAATTTCTTCAGCATCCACCATTTATTATTTTAACAGATAACGTTTATATTTTTTACATTTGAGACATGTAACCGTGATGTGGCTTTGCTTTTTTGCGCGAATACGCACACGGGAATTTACTCCAGGGACTAAATAACTCTTACAGTGTTTGCAAATTTGGAATTTATACGGTTGTGGAATACTAACTTTGCAGCGTCTGCTAATATTTCGCGCCATATCAACATAGCGTTGACTTTTGTCAGGATTTTCTTTAAAATTCAGTTTCGCTTGTTCAAAGAGTAGAGTTATTTGCTCTGACGCAATTTTTTTAACGAATTTTTTCCGTTTCAGTATTCGATTTGCCAAGATCACTCACTCAAGATTTAGCAGACGACAATAAAAAATTTCTGGAGATGAATATATAAAATTTTATAGTGGTTTATCTATTATTTTAAATTTGAAGCTTGAAGTAATTATTTTAAAAGTTGAGAGGCGTGGTAAATGGCATTTGAGGAAATACCAAAAAAAGTGCTTTCGACATTATCCAATCCGATTCGTATACATATTTTGCAACTCTTAAGTAGGCAGAGTCCGTTAACATTCACGCAAATAATGCAAATGATGGGTTTAGCACCCTCTTCAGATGCAGGGCGATTTGGCTATCATTTGCGGGAATTGAAAAATTCGAATTTAATTAAAGGGGATGAATCGGGTTACAATCTAACCGAATTAGGGCAAAAAGTCATTGAATTTGTGTGGAGTTTAATTGATTATTCGCGGAGTGAAATAATTAGGGAAATTCCCGTCCGAACTTCCGGGTATGCGATAGAACATTTCGACCGCAATAAGATCACGGAATCTTTAACGCGCGAAGCGAAAGTGCCAGTTGACCTGGCTGAAGAAATCGCCAAGGAAGCCGAAGAGCAGTTAATGACTGCGAAAGTAAAATATTTAACTGCTCCCTTAATCCGCGAAGTGGTAAATAGTATTTTAGTGCTTAAAGGCTATGAACAATACCGCCATAATTTAACACGACTAGGACTTCCGCCCTATGAAGTATTGCGCCTGGTCAAAGATCCTAAAATGCACCCGTTAAATTCCAACCCGGAAACGATCCAAAAATTACTTGGGGATGCCATTTTTGAACAATATCTATTATTAAATATTTTATCACGTCAAACAGCAGATGCGCACCTGAGTGGCGATATCTACATTCCAAATGCAAATTATTTTATTATTCGTCTCAATTCAATTCAACACGACTTGCGTCCCTTTCTTTCAGACGGTTTAAGCCTCCATAAAGATTCTCTCGCAGTTTTTTTAAATCCGCCCAAAAATTTTGCCGAGGTCTTATTGCTAACGGCAAAGATTCTAGAATTCTCTCAAGTTCATACTTCTGGAATGCAATCAATTGATTTTTTCAATGTATTCCTTGCACCATATATCAAAAATTTATCACGAAACCAAATTAAAGAAGCGTGTTTATTATTTTTCAAAGAACTAGGGAGCACTTATATAGGCCCAGGAGGCGATTTGCCCCAGACTACTCTTAATTTGGAATTTGAAATCCCAAAATATCTCGTAAATACCCCCATTGCTGGAGATACTAAGGGTATCTATGGGGATTATCTAGAGGAAGCCCGGTTATTTTTAGATATTATTCTGGACATTCTAATAGAAGGTGATTCCAGTGGAAAACCCTTTTTTTATCCGAATCAGATTTTTAAACTACGTAAAAATAGTTTAACAGATCCTGAAGTGGGACCTTTATTTACAAAACTGCAGGAAGTGATTTTAAAATGGGGAACGCCCATTATCGCAAATTTAAGTCCAGAGTGGCAAAAATCCAATGTTAATTATACCGGGCAATTTGATCGATTGGATACCTCTTGGAAGGAAGACATTGAATTAGATACCCTCCGAACGGGCAACTTAGATACTATTTATCTAAATCTCCCCCGAATTGCATACAAATCTAAACAAAATGATGAGAAATTTTTCGAATCTCTCAAAGAAAAAGCCAGCATGGCAATTTCTACCTTAATAATCAAAAGAACACAACTCTATTCCTGCATTTTTGAAGATCATTTACTCCCGCTCCTCTCCTATCCAATTAAGGGGGAGACTTATTTTCGATTAGAGCATGCCACCAACGCGCTAGGATATATTGGACTGCCCGAAGCTGTCGAATTCCATACTAATTCTAAAATCTCTACTAAAAGTGGATTAAAATTTGCTGCAGAAATTATCAAAACGCTTCAAGAAC
>CAYGYC010000150.1:0-10298 GCA_964353755.1 uncultured archaeon
TCCATTTAATATATCCATTTTCTCTATAGTAAGTATTTTGTATCGCCCCTAAGTCTATCTCATTCATCATTCCTCTTATAATATCTATAATCAGATGCTCAACTTCACCTACGGCCACAAGATCTAGAAATTTTTTTGCCTTCAAACACGATTCCGCTTGATAAGTCGCATGGATTCCACCATATATTGTTTTAATGTTTTTGTTTTCTTTCTTACATAATCGTAGGATACCCATAGCAATAGGAAAATTTTCAGTTATTGAACTAATAGCGACGATATCCGGATCATATTTCTTAAATTTCTGGAGAAATTCTTTAGGACTTAGTGGTTCAGGAACAAAGTTATTATTGGGGGGGGTTTCGCTGTTAATATCAATTAATTTAACTTGAAATCCAGCATTATGTAAAATAGTCCCTAAATTAATCAATCCCAACGGCATTGTGTGCAACGATTTTTGATATTTATAGGGAGCGCTTATTAATAATATCTTGGGATCCATTTTTAATCTTATTTTTTTAATTAATTTGAGTATTACGTAAAAAAATTAGAAAAAAAGGTTCTGAGATGCTCTTTTAAATCTTTAAAGAGAAACGCTATTATCCTGGTCGCTTTCTAAATTTAAAGAGAACTTTTTCTGCGGTACTTTTATAATCGGCCATAAATTCCGTTTTAAAGCTTGGATTAGATAGAATTTTATCAACAATTTCATTCATAACATTTGCATCATAGCCAGCATTTTGAAGTTCACCCAAATTATGAACTACTATCGAAATTTCGTTTGCAGGTATTTTTGCTCGTTTTAATTTATTTTCATACGCTTTTAGAGAAATTTTCATCACCTGGTTTCATTCTTAAGATCAACGAAAGTAATTTTTTGTTATTAAACCATGTGTATAATTATCCAATTAAATGCTAGAATAAGTTATTTCCCATTCAGATGGTGGGAGAAATTGGACTCGTAAATTGAGGATATCATTAGGCTTGATTTCTAATGGATTCTGCAAGGGAAAAAACATTTGTGAAAAATGCGTATCGGGGGCTAAGGGTGAATTAGTTAAATAAATAGTTGGATCTTTTAATGAGAGAATTGCTTTAAAAAAACCACAAAAACCATGAAGCAGACGATTATTCACTGTATTTTCCAAATTTATTTGGAATTTAATATCCAAAGAGGATTTTTTAACGGTTGCTAAGCTAATTTCAGCAAATTTTATAGGATCCGCAAGGAAATTTGCTCGCTTTAATTTGAATCGAGGATCATTTAAAGTGAATCCGTAATTAGCAATGGGTTTTACATAAGTACTAAAATCTAAGTCATATCTCTCTTTCAGTGTTCGTATAACTGGCTGATATTTATGATATAATTCAGTACTTTCATAGGGAATGATATATAATTCTATTTTATGGGGTATGATTTTACTATGATTTGGTCGTAGAAATCTATCTCTAAAATCGATAATATAGGTTAAAATATCTTCTTCCAGCGCAAAACTTCCTAGAGTTTCAGTTATTAATAGATTTATATCTTCTATTATCATATCTTTTGTTATTTGCCGTGAATTTCTATTAAGGAATTCTATTTTTTTATCAAAGGAATTTTTATTCGCAATTTCCTTGGCTAATTGAATTGAATAGGATGAATGATCAATGGCATATACTTTTTTTGCGCCAGATTGACACGCAAAATAAGATAAGATTCCCAACCCGCAGCCTAAATCTACAACAGTGTCATTTTCTAAAATTTCAGTTTGAATTGCCTGTTTATATGCATCCAAGCGAATTATATCACTCAATAATAGAGTTTGGAATTCATATAAGGTTTCGAAGGCAGAAAATTTTGGGTTTCTTGTGAATTTAAGCAATGATATAAAACCTCATCATGGTCATTTAATTATGGTCATTAATTTGGTCATAAATAAATAACTTATTACCGCGTAATATCAAACGATTCTAAAAATGAGGCGCGCTTATGGATGTTAAGAATTGGGTGCTTATTACTGGAGCGAGCACGGGGATTGGTCGCATAACTACAGAGTATTTGGCAATGAATGGATTTTCGGTATATGCAGGGGCGCGGAAGAAAAGTGATTTGGATGACCTTGCGAAGATTAAAAATGTTGTTCCTATCCTGTTGGATGTAACCAAAAAAGAGGAGGTAACAGCGGCGGTGGAATTTATTAGCACCCAGGGTTCATCATTATTTGCCCTTATCAATAATGCTGGAATTGCCAGCGCGGGTCCTCTAATGGATCTATCGGTGGAAGTATTACAAGAACAATTTGAAGTCAATTTGTTTGGAATTCATCGCGTGACCACCGCTTTCTTCCCCTTCCTTTTAGCAAGCAAGGGGCGGATTATCATGATCAGCAGTAATTCAGGATTTTTCGCGGCCCCCTTTTTTGGACCTTATAATGCCAGCAAATTTGCGCTGGAAGGCTATTCTGACACCTTACGCAGGGAACTCTTGCTGTATCAAGTGCAGGTGGTGATTATTCAACCCGGGAGTATCAATACCCCCATCTGGAAAAAAGGGGAGGAATTATTAGACCAATTTCCGGATTCATTGTTTAGGAAGGAAGCGCGAAAAATCGGAGAGTATGCTATTAAAAAAGGAACTACCGCGGGATTATCTCCCATTAAAGTAGCGAAGGTTATTTATAAGGCGCTCACTGAAAAGAAACCCAAGTTGCGCTATGTAGTAGCCCCTGATCGCTTCCGTAATTTTTTACTGAAGCGGTTACCAGCCCGTTGGGTCGATAATATCCTAAAGAAAGAATTACTCAAACAAAAGTCATCTCCCTGAAACGCCTGAGTAATGAAAATAAGTCAGAAGCGCAGGAAATTTTAAAGTTATTTAAAAATTCCAATTAGAGGTTATGAACTAGCAATTTTGGCCCGATATTGTAGAGTATATCGCAGGCAAGGAGGGATGGACCATCGAATACATCGCAGGCACCTGGACTGAATGCCTGATCCGGCTAGAAAATGGGGGGATCGATATTATGGTCGATGTGGCTTTTGACAAACAGAGAAGTCTACTGTATGATTTTAATAATGTGACGGTGTTTTCGAATTGGGGTGTTATTTATGCGCGGGAACCGGGCCTGATCTTGGGGTTTGATGACCTCGAAAATAGAACGATCGCGGTAATGAACAATAGCATTCATTATACCGGAACCTATGGCATTTTGAACATGCTCACTCATTTTGGGATTAATAGCACGTATATTGTCGTCCAAAACTATACCCAAGTCTTTGAAATGATAGATAATAAGACGGTTGATGCAGGTGCCGTCAATAGACTATTTGGGATGTTAAACGATGATAAATATGATGTCGTGCAAACCTCTATGATCTTCAACCCCGCTGATCTGAAATTTGCCTTCCCCAAAAGTGCTACATTAATTATCTCATTGAAAGAATTGATTATCATTTAACGGTATTACAGAACGATCCGGATTCTATTTATTATCAATCCATTGAAAAATACTTCATGGGGATTCCTGTAATAGAAAAGATCCCTGAGTGGATAATTTTCTTAATAATAATTGTCACAATTGTAGGGCTGGTCTTTATTTCAATGAGCGCCTATTTAAAACGCAGGGTCAATCAAAAAACAGAAGAATTACGGGAAACTAATGCTGAGTTAGAAATAGTAAACCAAATCCTCCTAGATACCATACCCAGCGGGGTGCTTTTCGTCTATGAAGACGGAGAAATATCACTTATCAACCGAATTTTCAAGAAGTTGTACTATAGTGCATATGATGAAACGATTGAAACTTCGATGAATGTTTTTAACTTACCCGATAATGCATTAACGCTCCCTATTAATAGCAAAATTTTGGAGGGGAAAAAAAATAAAGCACTTGCTGAATCTCCTCTAGAAAAACAAACGATCATACTCGAATCCTTAACCTATTTGGAGTTATTCTCATCCAAAATTTATTTAAGCCGGATATATCGCAATCTGGGATATTTATTCGTGATTAATGATGTGACTCCCTTCATTGAACTCGAAAAATTACGTCAACAATTCATTTCAATGGTCTCCCACGAAATACGCTCCCCTCTAACGGCGATTAATCTTTCGGTACACAACCTCATCAACTATCGCAAGAAGCTGGATGAAGAACAGCTGGAGAAAATTTTAGCTATTATGCAAAGAAACGGCGACTTGCTTTCCACGATGGTCGAAGATTTGCTTATTGCCTCTAGAATCGAAGCCGATGTATCAATAGATCTCGAGAAAAGTATCTGTAATCTCTCTGATACTATTCATGCAATTCATCAGGAATTAGAAACTCAAATCAAGGAGAAAAATATCACCCTTAACGTAGAAAAATATCACCCTTAACGTAGAAATTGATTGAATATTGCCAAAATCCTAGTCGAACTTCACGAGGGAACAATCTCAATAGAGAGTCAAAAAGATCAGGGCTCCACATTTTCTGTCTTCCTCCCAAAATAAAAGTGAGACGTGCATGAAAAATTTTTATGCTCGAACCAAGGACTATTACTTTAATTCAATACTTTTTTATGAAACTTATCTTTTATTACCAATAATGAAAAAAATTCTAATTTCATATCAAATAAAAGATCAGTGAAAGTGATGGGCATCACTCCAGAACTCTATGAGTTGATTGTAAAGATTGTAGAAGATAAAGTTAAAGAGATTAAAGTAACTAAAGAGGCGTTCGATAAATTATCGCAAACAATTATGGAGCTTGCTGAAGCGCAGAGACAGACAGAACGGACTTTATCGGAGCTTGCTGAAGCGCAAAGACGCACAGAATCTGCAGTTGGAATGCTGAGCGATAATATCGGTTTTGGATTAGAAGATATAGCTAAAGTAGTATTACCAAGTGTCTTAAAGAAAAATAAAATGATCGAAATCAGGGCCTTTGAACGAAAATTCATTACCGTTGGAACCGATACACGTGAGATAGATCTTTATGGAGAGGGGATACGCAATGGTACCAAACTCATTTTGATTGGGGAATGTAAATCCCGTATTTATGGGCGAGAAGTCGAGAAATTCCTCAATAAATGTAGAGATCTCGAGAAAGTTATTCAGTTACCAATCTTTAAATTTATGTTTGGGTATTTTATTCACCCCAGTGCACAATCTCTAGCAGAAACACATGATATTTTCCTGGTAGTTTCCTATATGCGGTAAATTTCTTTTCTTTTGAATGTCCAAAGACGCGCTTAAAGACATATCTGTTCAGAAGATATATCTGTACTTAAGAGTAAGACACTTTTTGCCATTTATGCATTTATTCTTGAAAATTACAATTTTATATTTTTTTCGAACAGTATCGTGCAAGCGCAGCGGCCAAGGGGACGGGGACGGCTTCACCGACTTGGTCGTATTGGGATTCTAAACCGCCAAGGAACTGGAAGGAATCAGGGAATCCCATGAGCCGCGCATTTTCGCGCACGCTGAGCACTCGGTCTTCGTAGGGATGAATGAAGCGGCTATGACCTATGACCGTGGGGGCAAGTTCGTTCGGCATGAGACGCACCCAGTTCGTGTAGGTTTTAGATGTAGCCGACTGAAAAAAGACCAAAGCCGCCCCGAGTTTTAGTTTTTCGATTTTTTTCAATTTCTTAGGAGAAATAGAATACCAAGCATGGTTCGGGATATCATGGAACGAGGTGGGAGAGGGGAGCGTTAAAATTTCTTGAACTGTTAGGGTATTGGGGTGTTTTACGGGTTGAAGTTTGATATTCGAGATGAATAAGCGTTTGCGCGAGGAGGGAGAGCCATAATTCTCGGCGGATAGTAGGTTGAAATAAATAGGGTCATAACCCACCCGCTTAAATTCGCGCGTAAGTGCCCATTCGAGTTCATCGGTGAAAAGTTCAGGAACATTTTCCATAAGGAAGAGAGCCGGTTGGAAGTCGCCAATAATTCGAATGGCGTCTAAAACTAAGCCCCCCACCTCATCCTCATATAATCGCGCGAGGGGATCTTTTTGGCGGAACTTATTCGCCGAGGTGTAAGGTTCGCAAGGGGGTGAGGCGATGATCACATCAGGCATCTCGCTGAGTTTATGCATGATGCCCAGTGCGTGAAGTTCATGAATATCTTCATTAAAGAAGAGCGCCTCGGGGAAATTATGGTGGTAAGTGAGGAACACTTCATAGGATGAATCCACCGCTGCAATAATTTTAAATCCTTCTTGCTGAAAGCCTGCCGTAAAGCCGCCGGCTCCAGAAAAAAGGTCTAATACGGTTCTTGCCATAGGTCCTCTAATTCATCGCTCTATTATTCCTGAAATAAAATACGATAGTATGAATTAAAATTCAATCCTATTTAAAATTTCAAAAGAAACGAAACCAAAAAAACTTTAAATAAATTCCATTTGTACAAACTAAATCAACAATAGTGGTAGTATTTGTCATCCAGAAAATGATTAAAAGAAGTGATAGCGTCTGGACGGGTGGTCTAGTCGGCTATGATACTGCGCTTACAAGACTTATTCGAAGATACGCAGTGGTCGAGGGTCCGAATCCCTCCCCGTCCATTTTTTGGTTAAATTACTGCTTTTGGGCAAGAAGATGAAATTCTTCTTTATCGGGATCGATATCAAGAATATGCAATATACTCAGATTTAGAGTTTTGAATTTATCGTGAACATATTTTTTACATATTTCTGAACCATATTTTCCAATCTTAATGGACATAAGGATATATCCCTGTTTTTTCAGAAAAGGTAAAAATATTGCTAATGCTTTAATGGAAACGACCGGATCAAGGGTTAAATCGTTGAGAATAATATCAAGGGGTTCAAGGACAGGGTTTTGGAGGGGATCAAACACAAACACATCTACAATCCGAATAGAAACATTGGGATATTTTTGTTTTAATTGATATAAAATATGCGCAAATTCGTCGGAAATTTCAATTCCATAGACCTGTTGACAACGTTGTGCCGCAAATTCGAGGAACCCCCCAGCACTAGAGCCTAAATCGAGAACAATATCCGTTGTAGTAAATAGCTTTTGATTCATCAAATTAGTAATCGCATGGAGTTTCCAGTAACCCTGAGGTTTCATTGCTATTTCATTTAATATTTCAATTTGATCTGTTGGTTTAATTGCATACGCAGGTTTTTGAATTATTTTTCCATTTACCGTTATTAGGCCATACACGATGGCTCGTTTGGCTCGGCTCCGGGTGGGGATTAATCCCTTATTGACTAAATGAGTATCTAATCGACCCATACGATAACTCCAGACTAAAGCAGGAATTTTTTTACAGTGGCGGGAATGAATAATTGAACTTCGGCATTTTTTAACAAAGGGCCGATTTCCGTCAGTAATCCTCGGGCCGTAGTGCCAAACTTACATAGCACCATTTCTTCGAGAAGCCCAATCCGTTCAATCGCTACAATATCGTGCAAATGTCCGGTTTGGATAATGGCTTTTTTCAGATGATTTCGCGGGATTCCGCAAACAAATAAGCGTTCTAAATTGGATTGTACCCACTCGCGGACCAGCGTTAATTGGTTCTCACTCAATGAAACTTGAATTTTTTCTTTTGAACGGTCAATGGAATCGAGAGAGAGTTCGAGCGGAAAATAATCTAAAAAGCCATAGGCATAGAGGAGCTCTCGTAACGAAATTTTCTCATCTTTGGCGAGCTGCTGGCGGAATGTATGAAGCGGTAAGAGGGCATCAATATGCTTTCCTATATCAATTCCAATATCAATAAAAATCCCAAAGCCATATTTTCCTGTTTGAACTAATTTCCCCTTTCTTATTTGGTTTATCTTTAATTCTTCAAAAGAACATGTTGTCCCATAATTATGCCGTAAGAGATTAAACGCAGCCTCTTCATCTGCCCCCTCTAATTCTACGACAATCCAATCCGACGGGTTGTTAGATATTTTCGCTATTTGCACTTCTAGCCCTTCCAATTCTCGAGAAAGGCGATTTCGAAAGGCTTTCAATGCCACTATTTTATAAGATCCGTAGGATTTTTCCAATAACGTAATTGATTTCATTGAATTTCAGATCAAAAATTGATAAGTCAAATTATGTGTTATTATGAATAAAGCAACTTAATTTTTTCTACAAAAGTGATAAAATGAAACTGGTAGTTTTACGCATGGGGCATCGTTTGGAACGAGATAAGCGAATGACGACCCATATTGCTCTGGTGGCACGGGCGTTTGGTGCCGATGGTGTTATTATTAGTGATATAATTGATTCGAAAATTCAATTGAACATTAAAAGCGTCATAGAACGTTTTGGGGGGAGTTTCTTTATTGAAATGGGAGAAAAGTGGCATAAAATATTGAAAAGCTGGAAAGAAAATGGAAATGAGATAGTCCATCTTACAATGTATGGGCTATCCCTTCCTACGGTTATCGAAGAAATTCGTCATTCTCAAAAAGATAAGTTAATCGTGGTAGGTGCCGCCAAAGTTCCTCGCGCGGTATATGATATGGCGGATTACAATGTTTCCGTTACCAGCCAACCCCATTCGGAAATTGCAGCCCTGGCGGTCTTTTTAGATTATTTTTTTCAAGGGGGAGAGTTTAAGAGAAAATTCGAGAATGCACAATTGGAAATAATTCCAGATAAAACTGGGAAGGTTGTGAAAAAAGTAGAGAAAGAGGTATAATGAATTTCATTCTTCCGATTTTTTCTTTTTCGTCTTAAGATGGACAACATCACCTAGGGTGATATCACTAGGGAGTTTTGTCTCCATTTTAACCTCAGGAATATCACTTGTGGTAATTCGTAGCGATATACTTAATCCGTTTTCTATTTTATCTATAAGTTTCTCATCAGGCTCTAATGTACCACTTTCAATTCGCCGCACCGTCGATAATCGCTCTAATAGATAATCGGCTAAATCTTTTTGGGTCCAATTCAATTGCGCTCTAGCGTCTCTAATAACTTTAGCAAAATCTTCCCGGAGCTCTAATCGCTCTCTTTCTTTCGGAAAGACCCTTTTCTCCCGTGATTGCGCAGTAGTAGGCCTATCTATACTAGATCTTTCAGGTTGCGGTGCTTCCTTTTCGGAAAATCTTGCGCAGATATCACACACCATCAGCCGGGCCCCCTCAAAGAACCGGAATTGCGGTTTACCGACTATTTTTCGCCCACATACATCGCACGCATTCTTGGGTTCTGTCACATAATCCGCCTGATCTTAAATGAACTCTTCAGAATAAATAAACTTAAAATTACTAAAAACTTTCCTTTTTTCCAGTACTAAAGTTTATACTTATTAATTCAAAAGAATAAACAATTCAATTTGAGGTGACTAAAAATGACAGCCAAAGAGTATAAAGTCAAAGATTTGAAGTTAGCACCGAAAGGGAAATTATCTATTGAATGGTCTGCAGTCAATATGCCCGTGGTTATGAAAATACGGGAACGGTTCAAAAAGGAAAAGCCATTAAAAAATATACGACTTGGGGCCTGTCTTCATATAACGAAGGAAACGGCCAATTTGCTTCTTACATTGAAAGCAGGAGGCGCAGAAGTCGCCTGCTGTGCCTCGAATCCCCTTTCAACCCAAGATGATGTTGCGGCGGCTTTGGTGGAAGAAGACGTACCGGTTTTCGCCTGGCGGGAAAATCATAAAGAGTATTACTGGTGCGTTGATAAAGTCTTAGATACAGAACCACTGGTAACGCTAGATGATGGCGCCGATTTGATCAATAAAGTCCATTCCGAACGAACGAACCTTATTAAAAATATTATTGGGGGGTGCGAAGAAACCACTACCGGGGTGATTCGATTACGCGCCATGGCCCAGAAGGGTGTTTTGAAATATCCCGTTATCGCAATCAATGATGCGCAAACTAAATGGGATTTTGATAATATCTACGGCACGGGTCAAAGCACCATGGATGGGATTTTACGAGCCACGTCCACTCTTATTGCTGGTAAAAAATTTGTCGTCGCCGGGTATGGCCATTGTTCTAAGGGGATCGCAATGCGGGCACATGGATTAGGTGCTCATGTAATCATAACCGAGGTACAACCTGTTTCAGCACTTAGGGCAGCCATGGATGGATATTGGGTGATGTCAATGAAAGAAGCTGCTCCGATCGCAGATATTATTGTGAGTGCTACTGGTAATAAAGATATAGTTCGAAAAGAACATGTAGAACTTTTGAAGAACGGGGTGCTTCTCGCTAATGCCGGTCATTTTAATGTAGAAATTAATATTCCTGACCTTGAAGCCTTTTCTACAGGAAAACGGAAAATAAAAAAATCCAACTTATGACTAACGCTAATAACCGTCTGCGGTTGCCCGCGTAGTTCTG
>CAYGYC010000151.1:0-10282 GCA_964353755.1 uncultured archaeon
ATCTTGGTTAAGAATACCTAATAGCCCTTTAGCAACATTGGGACTTAGCAGAATTCACTTGTTCTTTAGAAAAAATTATTAATTTCTTTCTATTTATCCTAATTTTTCTACTAACTTACCAATTTATTTCACAACCCGGGATATCTTGAGGCCAGAGCCAGGTATGCTCTAATTCCTTTATTCCTCGGGTTCTCAGAATCTGGTCGATTTTCTTTTTTAAGGAGGTGAAAAAGTGGTGGCGCTCAAAAAGAATTTTTCCATATTTAATTATTTCCAGAATAAAAGCGCGATGGGCTTCAATCAAGTCGCTAATTTCAGAGGGGATATACCAAAATTGATGGATACCACACCCCAACGATTTCGATAGATGGGCGGTGTAGAGTTTTCGGGCTATAATTTCCTGGGGCAGTTCATGTGAAATTATTAAAAGATCAATATCACTGCGATAATCGGTAGTAAAAATTCCTTTATTTTGCGATAACGAACCAAATAGCAGCATTGCAACAAGATCTTTCCCCTTTTTTTGAATAAGATTTTCGATGAACTTTTCTAAATCGGATCGAATTTCTTGATCATCAATCCATGATAGATTGAAGTTTTTTAACTGCATCTTCCAATTCCTCGATTATTTGTTCCCAGTTTTTATTTGATTTTAAAATTTCAATTACATAAAAAATTTTAACTCCTCGTAAGATACTCGTTTAAACTTAACTCATTCTCTTAATTTAATTATTTGGGTTTAAGGTATCTTTTTTTTAACCGATAAGAACAAAACTTCAAATATTTAAAGGGGGAAGGAGTGAGTACCCAATTTGAAAATAAGGGATGAAATAAAATGGCGAAAGGATATAGAATGACGGAGAACGAAAAAGAGTATACCACGCGAGATAAACAGGAAGAACGAAAAAAGTCGCGTATCTATGTGGGCTCAACAATAGTTAGTTATTTATTCCTAGCAATTGCCGCTATCCTAATCGTTCAAGCAATAATTAATATTCTTAGTGCTTTCGGAATCCTTCCAGTGGGGCATATCTTCACCTATCTAAGTGGACCTTCCTATATCGTGGCCGCGATTCAAGGGTTTTTCATCATCAATGTGATCATCACACTGGCATTCGCAGTGATAGCTATAATAAGTACAGTTGGACTTTTACAAGAACAAGAATGGGCAGGCGGTATCGCATTGATTTTAATGGGCTTGATCGCGCTTATGATGGTATTACACTTAGTAATTAATCCGGGTATATTCGGTTCGCTCAGCTTAATCCTTGAAATTATCGCATTTGGAATTGCAATATTGAGCAGTGCTTATCTTGCTAAGAATTTCAAGCGACTCGATTAGGTGATTATTTGAAAAAATATAAACTTCTACTATTTGGTACTTTTATTTTTCTCACCCTTCTCCTTGTCCTCCCGTCAAATCAAGCGACCTTTAATAGTTTCACCATCTATTATGATGATGATTCTGTAGAGACCTATCTTACACCTGACCCAAAGGATATCGTTGCCGTGCGATTCTCCCCTCCGACAGACACGTTTAAACTGAGTGGGATGAATATCTATTTCAACATCAGTAATAAGCAAATCGTTCGCGTCTGGGTTTGGGATGCCAGTCGAAATATCCTCATGGAACCCATGAACATAACGAAATCCTTCTCTTCTCCTCCCTATCACTTTGATTTTGGGGAATATGGACCTATTTTTACGCCGGAGAATGTCTCTGATTTTTACATTGTGTTACAATGGCTGTATAATGATGCCCCCGATATCGGGGTGGATACGACGATGAATAGTGGGCGTAGCTATAGCAATCACAGTGGCTCCCTGCAACTATATTCGACCGGTAATATTATGATTCGGGCCGTATTGGAAGATATTAAGTCACCTGCCTTTGATCATATACCGATGCAACATGCAATCGCAGGGGAATCCCTCTCAATTAGTATGGAAGTCGCCGATGAATTCGGTGTGCAGTCAGTTATCCTCTATTATCGAACCAATGGCTCAAGCGACTTATATGGGGCAGTGAGCCTGACCCTCACGGGCGATTCTAAGAAGGGGATCTGGTACGGCACGATTCCTGGAATAAATGTGACCGCGCAGGGATTGGAATACTATCTCTGGGCAACTGATATCGGTGGAAATAGCCGATACTACGGAAATTCTACGAATCCATACGTCGTCTCGGTGTTTGGGCAAATTTTTGAAGTTCCAATAATTGTGAGCATTATTGCGATTATCGCTTTTTCAGCAGCCGCAGTAGTGCTCGTCTTCCTCTTGCCGAAATATCAAGGAGCGGAAACCGAATGAAGAAAATAGGGTTAATTTTAGCACAATCGTTAGTAATTTCCTTATTACTTGTAAGTATCCTCGGCTCTGTAGTTTTAGTACCATTAATTCAGCAAATAGATACCTCCAACCAGCATCCTGAAGTGTTACCCGAATGGACTTTTATGGTCTATCTCGATGGCGATAATAACTTGGATTCCTATGGGCTCACCGACCTCAACGAAATGGAATACGGCTTTCATAACGCCGATGCCAGCCATGTCAAGGTCATCGTGTTTTACGACCGGTATGAATCGGGCGCCACCACTTATCGGATAGTCCAAGACACCGATATGAATTCAATTGCCTCTACGGTGCTCACGACTGGATTTCCTGAGGAGCCAAATATGGGGAGCAAAAATACATTAAAGAACTTTATCACTTTCGTATTCAACAACTTTCCAGCGCAGCACTATGCTTTAGACCTCTGGGATCATGGGGGTGGCATTTTCGGCATCGCGTTCGACGATACAGACAATGATCATCTATCATTCGATGAAATCGATGAAGCCATTACCGAAACTTGTTCGGTTGCAGGAGTACGCATCAATATACTTTCTATGGATGCCTGTTTGATGGCGATGATAGAAACTGACTACGAATTTCGAGATTACGTGGATTACATTGTGGCATCCGAGGAAACCATTCCGGGCGACGGCTTCCCCTATGATGCGGTTATCGATGATCTCTGTGATAATTATGTGTCATATTCGGGCACTCCTGAAAATTTTGCGAAAGACATTGTAGATGATTACCAGGCTTCCTATTCCGCATCCGATGATACGACGTTATCGGCAGTCAATGTTAAATCACCTGCTTTCGATAACTTTCTACAGGCATTCGATAATTTTACGAGCCTGTTAAAATGGGAATCGCGAGATGTTTTAGCGGCAGCACGGGCAGCGACGCAGAACCAATTTGCCTATGCCTTCTTTGTGGATCTCTGGGATTTTGCGGAGCAAGTACGGATCCGAACGACTGGACAATTGCAAACGCTGGCTATTTATCTAAAAAATAATATTTCGAATGTAGTAAAAAATTCCCAGCAGCATAACAATCCAAATGCACATGGTATTGCAATTTACTTTCCGGAGAGTGAAGACGATTATGATTCAGGGTATGCTACAGTGATTGATTTTGGGCAGGAGACCGAATGGGATGAATTCCTGGATTATTACTATCATGGACCTACTTGGAAGCTCACGTTAATGAATGAGCGGATGCTTGATTACTACAGCCTAGATCTCGATAATAATGAAAATGGGGTGCCAAGTCAGGGCGAGACGATCAATTTGGAGGTTACCGTGAAAAATACGGGCTCGGTACCAGCATATAAGGTGAATGTAACGCTCACCTGCACTAGCGGCTACATTACGATCACCAGTGGTTTTAACGCGACTCCGAAGATTGATCCGGGCGTTAGTAGACCGATAAATTTGCAATTTCATGTGGGGGTAGCGGCGCCAACCGGGACGATTATTGAATTTAACCTGGTAATCAATGCCTCCTTCTATCCCATAAATTATTACATTATTCGAAAGGTCTATGCGATAATCAATGTATCAACCGTCCGGGGTGGAATGAGTTTTGAAACCGCGGTAGCTATTGATCAAATCGTGGAAAACAATGCTGGTATTTTTTACAGCTGGTTACCAGGATTAGATCCGACCGATTTCGGCGAATGGTTCAAAATTAACATGGATAACACCTCGAAGTATCTTATTGCCGGGATTATTCAGGGTCCTGCTAATACGGATTTCGATATTCATGTCTACACACCAACCGGGTCGTTATTAACCTCTGCGGTCTATAATTTGTATCCGGATTACTGCAGCACAATTCTGCCCATGGTGGGTGATTATCGCCTTCGAGTTGTGCCCTTTAATGGAACCGGTGTCTTTAAAATGAATGTCACGGAATCCGATACTCCCGGACCCGAGAACGGCTGGTCTTTTGGGACGGCGATTACGTGCCCTAGGAATATAACTTATCCCTTACACTATACACTCCCCTCTCCCACAAAGACGGGCGATCTCTTCTTTCGTGCCTGGCTCAATAAGGGCGAAGGAATTGAGGTGGAACTAGATGGTCTGACCGGCAGTAACTTTGATATCTACATCATCGATCGGACGTTTAGAATCGTTGCCTCTTCGACCTCCAACTCGTATCCAGAATCCTGTGATACCTATGCCACTTATAATGGGTACTACTATATCCGCGTGGTTCCGAAGTCTGGTAGTGGTGCTTTCGATTTATATGTCACATTTAAAGAAGCTTTCACTCTTTCAACAGCGATGCTCGTAATTATCATTATAATCGTTGCAGCAGCGATAATTGTCGGATTGATACTCTTCTTCAAAATGGCGGGTTAATTTCCCTTCTTTTTTTCTTTTGCTCTAAGGGGTAATTCTAAAAGTTCAAAACAGAATAGTTCATGGGGTTAAATATAAACTCATTAAGAATGGACTCTTTGAGTACAAAAGGACACTCAATCTAAAGGCTTGATAAGATAAAAAATAGGATTAAATGAACTACCTGATGGAAAATGCTTATTAGTATCATTATTATAACAGCGTGTTTCGTTGCCTTAATCCTTATTATTATTACAAATAAATTGAATAAAGCTATTGCCGCGATAGGATTTGCGTTAATTACTTACTTTACGATGATAATCTTTGAAAAGTCAGACCCCATGGTATTTATTGACTTTTTGGTGGGTACTGGAGACGATGGGTATATTAACCTGCATTCCATATTGTTAATTTTGGGGATGTTGCTCATAATTCAGGTATGTCATGAAGGGGGGGTTTTTCAGTTTTTAGCATTTAAATTGATACAAATGACCGGAGGCAAGCCCTCCTTAATGCTTTTTGTATTAGGGTTTTTGTCTGTAGTAATTACGGCATTTATCAATAATATTCTTTCTGTTTTAATATTAATTCCTTTAACAGTCATGGCATCTCGTATTCTAAGCATCGATCCCCGGCCGTACATTATGGTCGAGGGGATTGTGGTAAAAATAGGAGCTGTCGTTTTTGTTATTTCTTCAATCTCGAATATTATTATCGCCGCCTACGCTAAGATTACATTCGCCGAATTTTTTATTTATATTGGACTATATGCGTGGGTTTTATTTGGGATTTCCGCGATTTTTTTCCATTTTTATTATCGGAACAAACTCATGGTTCCGAAGAAAAGATTAATCGAAGTGTTTAAGAGTTTTAATGTGTGGAATTATGTTCCTGATCGAAAGCTCTTCATTAAATGCATTATCACTCTCGCGGTCGTCTTCATTTCGTTTATTGTCATTCCAGCCTCTGTGATTCCCCCGGATATTGTGGCTCTCACCGGCGGTCTTGTTTTGGTCGTCATAAGTAAGGTGGATGGGAAAGACGTGATAAAACGGCTGGACTTAGAGTTACTACTGTATATTATGTGCGTATTTATAATTACGGGGGCATTAGATGCACTAAATTTGGTCGACGCCTTAGGGACTGGGTTACAAAGAATTACTGCAGGAAATGTATTATTTTCAATAATATTAGTGTTATGGGTATCTGCTTGGCTAAGCAGTGCGGTGGATAATATACCCATTACCAAGGTATTACTTCCTGCGATAGGGGTTGTCACGGAAGGATTCCCCCCTATGGCGATGAAATCGGTATTTTTCGGAATGGTTTACGCTATAAATTTGGGCGACAATTTAACCCCTGGCGGGGATACAGTCGTAGTGTTAAATGTGGCAGAACAGAATGAACGCCCCCTTAATGTTTCGGAAATGGCTAAAATCGGGTTTATCGCCGCAATGATTCATTTAAATGCAATTACCATTTACTTTATTCTGATTTTTGAACCCATTATGGGTTTATCCATTCTGGCATTTATCAGTTTTCTAATCGCCTTTCTTATCTTTTGGCGATATTTGAGTAAATCCTTTAGGAGAGATGAAACCCTAATTTTTAGTAGGGTACTCCGAAAATTAAAAAATCCGAGATATAGACGGCAGAAGAAATTAATATTTCGAGAATTCTCCAGAAAATTTGTCGCGCGGGATCATATAAAACAAAGAAGATCCATAATTCGGTCTATTCTTAAAAATTGTAAGAGATTTATACAAGAATTATTGTGAAATGTGGTGATGGGATGGTACTTAAAGATATAGAGCGGGTCAAAGTGGGGCTTTCGATTTATATGTCACATTTAAAGAAGCTTTCGCTCTTTCAACCACGATGCTCATTATCATTTTAATAATCGCTGCAGCAGCGATAATTGTCGGATTGATCCTCTTCTTTAAAATGGCGGGTTAATTTCCCTTTCTTTTTTTCTTTTTCTCTAAGGGGTAATTCTAAAAGTTCACATCAGAATAGTTCATAGAGTTAGATATAATTTCATTAAGAATAGTGTCTTGGAGTACAAAAGGATACTCAATCCCAAGGCTTGATAAGATATAAACTAGGATCAAATGGACTATCTGATAGAAAATGCTTATTAGTGTCATTATTATTTCAGCGTGTTTCGTTGCCTTAATCCTTATTATTATTACAAATAAATTGAACAAGGCAATTGCGGCGATAGGGTTTGCGCTGGTGACCTTTTTTACAATGATAATCTTTGAAGATACGACTCCTACGTTGTTTGTTACATTTCTGGTGGGAGAACCCACGGAGTATGTTAATCTGCATTCTATCTTATTAATCTTAGGGATGCTGCTCATAATTCAAGTATGTCATGAAGGGGGGGTATTTCAGTTTTTAGCATTTAAATTGATTCAAATGACCGGAGGCAAGCCATCCTTAATGCTTTTTGTATTAGGCTTTTTGTCGGTAATAATTACGGCATTTGTCAATAATATCCTTTCTGTCTTCATATTAATCCCCTTAACCGTGGTTGCCTCGCGTATCCTAAGTATCGATCCCCGGCCGTACATTATGGTCGAGGGGATTGTGGTGAAATTAGGAGCCGTTGTGTTTATCATTTCTTCCGTTTCGAATATTATTATCGCCACCTATGCTACTATCACATTCGCCGAATTTTTTATTTATGTTGGACTCTATGCGTGGGTTTTATTTGGGATTACCGCGATCTTTTTCCATTTTTATTATCGGAACAAACTCATGGTTCCGAAGAAAAGGCTAATTGAAGTGTTTAAGAGTTTTAATGTGTGGAATTACGTTCCTGATCGAAAACTCTTTATGAAATGCATTATCACTCTCGCGGTCGTCTTCGTTTCGTTTATTGTCATTCCGGCTGATATTATTCCCCCGGATATTGTGGCTCTCACGGGCGGGCTCGTTTTGGTGGTCATAAGTAAATTGGATGGCAAGGACGTGGTAAAGCGGCTTGACTTAGAGTTACTATTGTATATTATGTGCATTTTTATAATAACAGGGGCATTAGAGGAACTAGACTTTATCACCGCTATAGGGAACGGCTTACAAGGAATAAGTGCGGGGAATGTATTACTTTCAATAATACTAGTGCTATGGATATCTGCTGGTTTAAGTAGTGCCGTGGATAATATACCTATTACTAAGGTATTACTCCCTGCAATAGGGATTGTCACGCAAGGGTTTCCCCCTATGGCCATGAAATCGGTATTTTTTGGAATGGCTTACGGTATAAATTTAGGTGATAATTTAACTCCTGCCGGGGATACTATCGTAGTGCTGAATGTGGCGGAACAGAATGAACGCCCCCTTAATATTTCTGAAATGGCTAAAATCGGGTTTATCGCCGCGATAATTCATTTAGTGGCAATTACCATTTACTTTACTCTAATCTTTGAACCTGTTATTGGTATATCCATTCTGGGATTTACCGGCTTAATAATTGGTTTTCTTGTCTTTTGGCGTTATTTGAGTAAATCCTTTAGGAAAGATGAAACCTTAATCTTCAGCAGGGTGCTCCGAAAATTAAAAAATCCGAGATATCGGCGCCAAAAAAAACGCATCTTCCTTGAATTCTCCAGAAAATTTGTCCAGCGGAATCATATAACACAGAGAACATCCATAATTCGGTCTATTCTTAAAAACTGTAAGAGATTTATACAAGAATTAGTGTGAAATGTGATGATGGAATGGTACTTAAAGATATAGAGCGAATCAAAGCAGAACTACCCGAGTTACTTCATGTAGTAATGTTTTATGATGATGGTATTGTATTTCAAAGTTCTTTTGAAAAAGAAAAATCAGTAAATATTCCGCAATTAGGGACAAATTTATCGGAAATTTTAAAACATATTCAAAAATTATTGGAAATTGGGGCTCTTGAAATAGACCCCTATACCAAACTGATCTATGAAACCCGCAAAATCGTAGTGATGGTTATAAAGCTAGGTGAGAAAAGTAATATTGCGTTATTTTTCCGCAAAGGCGGGGAAGAACCGGACCTGAGTTCCATCAAAAGGTATCTTCAGAATATTCAACGCTTGATTGATTCCGATCAGAAGATTACTAAGTGAGCTTTTTATAAATACGTACTATATCGCGCGTCCTTTCCGGAAATTCGGATTGAATTCGATACAATTTAGGATTGCGATCCTCCACTTCTTCTAAAAAACCATAATGCGCTAACCATACGAGGGCTTTCGATAATTTGCGAATCGTCTTCGCATCTTCACTTTCGATGCCGAGCATTTTGCGTAATTTCCGGACCGTAATGAATTTCCAATTGGTGTGTTGCGAAATAGTTTCTATGATATAAGGGAGTTCTACTTCTTCCAAGATTTCTCAATCCTCACCTGCTTAGGTGCCTTTCGCTTGTCATCTTCAGATATTTCTGTTTGAATGACGGAATTCATCGCATAGAGCGCTCGGTATTGGTCAAGCTTCGTTTTAAAACTAGGATCTTGCTGTTCTGCAATGAGTTCTTGAACTTTGTTTGAGGTGCGGCCTAATGAAGGGTTCGTCAATAATCCGAAATCTCTCTTCAGTAGTTTTCGCAAAGCGAACCTAATGAATTCACTGGTACAAGGATACTTATTCATTTCGTCGATTAATTTTAGATATAAATCAGGAAGGTGGATGGTTATATTTTGCATTTTTTCCTCAACAAAAATGATCCTTATAGACAAGGTAGAACCTTTTTTTATATAAGTTTTTGTATTAAAACCCACTTTTTTGGCAGATTTCCTAGTTCAGCTTAATTAATCCCCTTAGTTATAAAGTAAGTAGTTGAGGCTCGTTTCTACTGGAAACCGCAACAATTTAATTTTTCATTAGGATACCCCTTGTGACCCCTCCACTGTTTATTTCCTATATTAGTCACGAAGATGATGGAAAAGAGTGGATATGACTGAATCTAAAATAGAAAACAGGATATCATACCGGTAGATTAGTTGATCACAGCGTCCTCCATGGTTTACGAACTAGAATTAATGTATTTATTCCTTTTAGTCGGAATAGATTTACGGCATTATTTGTTTTTCCACGAGAAAATTGGTGGAAATAGTGCTTCGGAATCTTATTATAACTTGTCCCACATTATTAACTAGAACTCTAATTGCGAAATTTTTAAGGAGATTAATGTGCTTCAAGAAACCCTTTTCAAGGGTGAGCGCCCGTTAAATGCCCTTGAAAAAGAAATAATTGAGAAAAAAACGGAAGGTTTTGAAGTAGCATTAACGTCCCTTGTTCCTATCAAGTTATTAATTTACCCGTACATCAAAGATTTTCGGCGAAAATTAATCAAGCAAAAAAATCTGATTATAAAAACGGCTACAAAAGTTGCCCAAAACCCGGAAAATCGGACTAAATATATTGAGAGACTGGCGAGTCAATATTTTCATGCGGATCCATTCTATACTTTAGTCATGCTATATATTCCGCGCATTATTGTCCCGATGCATATTCAAAAGATCTTAAAACGCTTCGAACAGCGCACAAAACGCTATTTTCGGCAGCGGGTCCTCGATTTTGCGAGTTTTTTGCAACATATCCAGCAGTCCGAGATCGTC
>CAYGYC010000152.1:0-10234 GCA_964353755.1 uncultured archaeon
AATGTACTTTTTTTCTTATTCTATAATTTGAATTAAGTCTTCAATAGGCTTGCGGTTTATTGGTTTAGGAACTTCATCAGGAATTCCGATGGTAATAAACGCTTGGGGCAGATATGAGGGAGGCAGATTTAAGACAGACCTCACAATATCCGGACAAAATAGGGAAGCACAATACCAACAGGCGCCCAATCCTTTGGCATGCGCTATTAAAAGCAAGCCTTGAAGTGCGTTAGCAACAGATTGTATTCCCATAAATAATTCACATTGTTGGCGCTCCGAATCCGAATAATGATCCATATCCTCCATCAATAAACAGGCAAGGATCAATACCGGCGCATTTATGAATCGCTTATTGGCCGTTTCCACTACATCTCGGATTTTACTCTCTGCTATCCCATCTTGCCTTAGATCGGTCTCGTAGCGCACGCTCATTGCCTCAATTAATTTTTTTTTCATTATTTTATTTAGAATAACAATAAATCGAAATGGTTGCGCATTATGCGCGTTTGCGACATATCGACACAAGTCTAAGAGTTCGAGAATGGTTTTCTTTGGAATTGATTGAGGTTTATATCGTCGAATACTCCGTCTTGTTCGGAGTATCTCTAAAAATTCAGGCATTATTCACCGCATCCTATCGAAAAACTAGCATTACTATTTTGCTTCCAATAGTAACGGGCAATCCTTCTTAAAGTTTTGGATGAGATATCCTTCTATCTAGTAACTTTCATTTGGAAAAAATACCGTATGATCCATCTTCGCACTCATAATTCGTTAGATCGGAGGTGTGAGATAGATCCGGAATCTTCTCGTCGCGAGATCATCATTAAAACTGCTTCAGATTGGAGCGGCGTGGAATCATCTTCCAAAACCTACCTCACTATAAATAGGAAAGGCGTACCATAAATACATTTTCATTTAGTTTGCGTCCGCAAAAAATTTGGATATTAAGAGCAACTCCGGCTTTGCCCTCGGGTGAATAACATCGTAGAAAAAATAAGATCCTATGCGCAACACAATTCCCCAATCATTTTCAAAACAAAAAAATGTTTTCAACGATATTCAATGAGAAATAAGAAAATTTTTTAAAAGATTCAGAATTTATTGTTTTAACTTAAAATAATTTTTTTATTAAAGTAGGACGTTCAGTAAATGACAAAATCAGCGTATGAATACATTGCGGAAACGTGGGATAATACCCTGAAAGGTGATATGAAAGATCTGATGTGGTATCGATTAATCGAATGGCGAAGAGATCCCGCTATTACTAGAGTAGAGCACCCAATGCGGTTAGATCGCGCACGAAGACTAGGCTATAAAGCGAAACAGGGCTACTTTCTCGCCCGGGTGCGCATTCGTCGCGGAGGCCGTCGCAAATCCCGTCCCGTCAAGGGTCGAAAGCCGAAAAAGTTGGGTGTCAATCGATTCACGCCGAAGAAAAGTATTCGCTGGATTGCAGAAGAGCGGGTTCAAGATAGGTTTCCCAATGCAGAAGTGCTCAATAGTTATCCGGTCGGTCAAGATGGAAGATGGAAATGGTATGAAGTCATTTTGATTGATAAGCATCATCCCGTTATTATCAAAGATCCGCACATTAATTGGATTTGTGATCCGATTCACACGAGACGAGTCTGCCGAGGTCTCAGCGGAGCCGGTAAGAAAAGCCGAGGGCTCTATCGTAAAGGGCGCGGTGTAGAAAAACTCCGACCCTCTATTAAAGCGCATCGGCATCGCGGAAAATAAAGCCTCTACGCTTTTTCCTTTACCACTTTATTCTGTACTAAAAATAAAAAAAAGTGGCTGGAATTACTCTTTTTTCTCATGTAAATACATGACTACTTCCCCGTAAGGTGAACCCCTCATGAAACAGGCTGTCTCCTTTATTTCAACAGTGTAAGGCTGACCAACGTATTCCAAAATGAGTTCGAGCAACGATGCTAATGCATGAGAGATGATTTCCCCGTAATCGGTGTCTCTATATTCTTCCTTTTTTAAGTCACCGATGACAGAACACATGACGCATTTGGGAAAGATCGTGATGAATTTATGAAGCTTGTCGGCATTATTGGGGTCATCAGCAGGAACATATGTAATAGTTGAAAAGAATTTACGGTAATCTGGTCCTAAAATGGAGTAGAGCGATACTTCAGACATGATTTCAATATCCTTCAAATCTTTTGAAACTATCAATTTCAACTGAGACATAAAGGTCTGTAAATACGTTCGCGCGCTGCTGGCGAACTGCTCCTTAAGAGTAGTTACCGCCTCCTGAAGATTTCCGTTTAAAAGTTCCCGATACTTGATCACGGTTTCGCGGGCCATCAGGGCTAAGACATATAGGTCCATCTTTTCAGCACGCCACCATAACAGGCGTTTGCCTGCTTGGGCTAAGAACTTTTGAAAAATTCCAATCTTCTTTCTCACCATAGTGGATCACCTAAAAGGTAAATGTGCAAAAATGAATGCACTGTTTATCTCCACTTCCTTTGCTCGATGTGGTGCGGACATCTGCAGATTTATATTTCAATTTCATAGTGCCTTGTTGTGCCATATAATTCAAGAGGTATTCCACAAACCCAGAGACTGCCGAACAATAATGGAGACCTTTAACCTCTAATATCTCCCCACCTGATTTACATAATTTGCAGTCCTTGTCAATGAATTGGACCAGGAGCGGCCTTTTCTGTTCATCCCGCTGAATTACTTTTAATATAATGTCCCCTCCCCAAATGAGTCCTAATAATTCTTTGGTTAAGCTGAGCAGGGTTTTTGATTTGGGTTTCCACATTTCTAATAGTTTCTTACAAATGCGTTTAGCAATATCGCGTAAATCCTCTTCGGCTTGTTCGACTTGTTCAGGGGTATGATGCTGCAGAAGGAAATTCACCAAATCAGGGTATGTCATCTGCGCAACGAGCACACGGACCTTTTTACCAAATAAATCTTTGGGCGTTCCCGGGCTGTATTCTAACTGCATTTATTACTCACCATCCTTTTTAAAATTTGAAAGAAGGTATTAAGTCATTCAAATATTTCCCATTGTTTCTTTTGAGACTATCAAGAAAATATTAAATCTTTCAAATATTAATGAAAATTAATTGGTTATTAATGAATTGTGGAGAATTATTTAAACGCGAAAACTTTTTGATGACGCAAAATTACCATTCGTATAATTAATGAATTATCAAATAATTATGATAGACCATGACCGATTTAAAAGAAATAAGGGAACTCGAAATTGAGGCGTTCATCCAGGCGACAGAAGATCCAGAAAAAGTGAGGATTGCCTTGAAAAACCTTATTCCACAAGAGTTGCAGGAAGATAATTTCACAATCAAAAATGTACGAGGCGTCTATCATAATCCTATCACTGTTATTAGAGCACTGTATATTCAAAATGTAGGACAAATCGTGCAATATATGGGGCGGAATTTAAAGGAATCCGATAAAAGGTATTTATTTCAAAGTATCGAGCGCCGCCTTGATAAGAGACATTTTTATTTGCGATTTGCCAAACAATCCCTTTATCAGAATAAAATGGAGATACAAGAGGAAAAAGATACCGTGAAAGTTAGAGTCGGGTTTACAAAAAAGTATATAACATTAGACCGGATAATTCAGATTTTACAAGAAATGGAATTGATCAAAGCATGAAATTCTATGACTTAAATGTTTACTCCTCTCTTTCCAAAGGAGAAGATGAGCCAAAAGTCCTGCTTGATATGGCAATCGAATTGGGATTCGCAGGAATTGGATTTGCGGATTTCGATTTCACTTCACCAAAGGCCATTAAAAAACTCCGAAAAGATTACCAGAATAAGTGTGAGATAATTACCCGAGCTACACTTATACCCGCATCCGTAACAGAACTGAAAAATCTAGTGAAAGACTTTCGAAATCAAGTGGATATTATCGCTGTCAAGAGCGCTAATGACGATAAAACTATTTATGTTAATGCCATTCTAGATAAACGCGTCGATATGATCTCTTTAGAGGATATCAAAGATTTTGAAATCTTAGATTATTCCCATTTCAAAATGGCAAGAGAAAATAAGACCCTGATAGAAATTGTAACGCGGAATTTAGTTATTAATAGTGGGATTAACCGTTCCAAACTCATGAGACAAATGATCAAAGGCTGCTATCAACTCATTCGATCGAAAGCTCCCTTTATTCTCGCTTCCGGAGCTCACTCGAAATGGGAATTACGCGCTCCAAGAGAGCTTCAGGCACTAGCAGATCTGGTGCAAATCCCCCCAGATGCGGCGATCAATGCCCTCTCCGTATATCCTGAAATGCTTCTTGCAAAAATTCAAAATATGCGGGATCCCAATTATATTATGCCCGGGGTTCGGGTAGTCCCTTTAGAAAAGGAGGCGGAAGATCATGTTCTGGAGGATTCCTTAGAAAAGGAGGCGGAAGATAATGGAGACTAAGGAGCACCAACGTTATATCCTGTTTAAAATTTTCGCTAAAGAGAAAATTGAACAGGACGAATTCATCCGCGCCCTGTGGCGACAAATATTCCAATTATATGGCGAATCCGGGACTAGCCAAACCGGATTATGGCTATCTGAATACGAATATGAAAAAAGTTACGGAATCATTCGAACTAATGTTATGGCTTTACCGATAGTCCGAACCACTATGGCTACCATCCGAAAAATTGATGGAAAAGATTGTCTGCTTGCTATCCAAGGCGTTTCTGGGACAATTAAGGCGCTGAAAGAGAAGCATTTATTCAAAATTAGCGCAAATTCGCAATAATTTTCTTAGCCACGATATAAGCGGCTGCCCGTTGCGCCTCATCTGTTGACGCCCCGAGATGCGGGGTGCAGACTACCATAGGCAGGTTTATAAGCTTAGCATTCGGAGTCGGCTCCTCTGCATAGCAATCGAGACCAGCACCCCTTAATTTGCCGCTCATTATGGCCTGATATAGCGCCTCTTCATCGATAATACCTCCTCGGGCCGCATTGATTACAAAAGCCCCATCTTTCATCAATTTAATTTTTTCTGCATTAATTAAATTCTTATTTTCAGGTGTTAGGGGAATGTGAATCGTGATAATATCCGATTTTTGGAGTAAAGTATCAAGATCGGGTTCAATTTCCGCGCCGAGTTCCTTAGCTATTTCCATTTGCTCTTTTGAGGTATCAAATACGATCGGATTCATCTCAAAAGCCAGGCATCGCCGTAAGACTTCTACACCAATACGACCTGCACCAATAATTCCAATAGTTTTGCCGCGAAGTTCCATCCCATGGAGCCCCGATTTAGCCCATTTCCCCTCTTTCATGAGATGATCGGCAAGAGCAATGTTACGTAGTAGAGAAATAATTAGTCCCATGACCAATTCTGCCACTGTAATACTTGGCGCTTCTTCTGCATTGACCACCGTAATATTTCGACTTTTCGCATATGGCACATCAATGGTATCCAGCCCTACCCCCGCGCGAGCGATGATTTTCAAGTGAGGCGCCAAATCCATTAGTTCTTTGGTTACTTTAGTTTTACTTCGCACTATAATCGCATTTATCTCACTAATTTTCGTTTTTAAAACCTGAAGTGAAATATCCGCAATTTCATCGACGATAAAACCCGCATTAAGGAGCATTTTCCCGCAATCGGGATGGACGCCGTCTAAAATCAGCACTTTTTGATTCATTTGCCCTAAGTCCTTATAACTGCAATAATCCTAATTTCAAAAATAATAAACCTATTAATTAAAAATAAGGTTATTCTAAATGACTTCTAAAAATATATTTAAGTAAAAATAATCATACATTGGAGCTTAACCGGCTTTTAGATAGTGAATAACTTGAAAAGGGTGTAATTCAAAAAGCTTTTCTTCATAAAAAATGTGTTTATTAAAAGATAGAACTTTTCTTCTCTTGATATTCTTTTCACTTCTCTCCTGAACTTGTCTCCTCTATATTTTTCTGGCAATGGGGGCACATTTTTGCAGCCTTTTGAATAATACTTCCGCAATAAGGACACCATTTGCGTTCTTCAGTGATAACCTGGAATATTTTTTTCTCGCGAAGATTGTAAATAATGGAGAAAGCTTCTAACTGAGAGATTAAAAGATCTTTACTACTTTTTTCAATTAAAGAGCTGAGGGAGAATTCCCGTCCAAGACTTCTCGCCATATTTATCAATGCAAGTTCATTGGCACTTAGGTGGTCTCTATTTTTGAATACCTCTTTTTCTTGAATTTCATGGGGGAAGCTTAACGAGACTTCAAAAAAATCATCAACTAAATCACCCGCGTTTTTGAACGGATCAACGAAACCGGAGAAATGCTCTAAATGCTCGCGATAATTCGTATCAAAGAAACGAACAAAATGCTTTATAATTTCTAATAAACGTTGAGAGGGGTCCTCTTTTAGTATAAGCGCGCTCCGGATAAATTCCCCCTCTTGAATGGTAATTCTGAAACCCCTGTATTCGAGGAGGCGGAGCGATCCTTCCGTGCCAGAAATTTCTGAGCCGAAAGACGTTATGGCATGCAGAAAGCCGGATACGAGGCTGGGATCTATCTTTTCTCGGGTGTAGGATCCCGAAAAGATAGCTACACCACTTTCTCGATGAATCACTAAGATATGGATTATATTCAACGCATCTGCATATTTCTCAAAAATATCCCGCAGGCGCTCTTCTTCATAACTCTTGAGAAATAAGGTATTTTCTGAAATATACCCATTAATTTCTTGTTTATTGATGAGATTACTCAACGCAAGGGTGATCGCCTCTTTAGAAATCATAAAATCTTTCGCTAAAGAGTTTAGACCAATACTATTAATCTCTGAAACCCGAATAGTATTTATTAATTCTTTTTCTAATTGCGATTGGGTATAAAAAATTGCGCCATTAAAGGTATAGGTCCCTTGAAGTTTAGAATCTAGGAGCATTCGGATACCTTCGCGAACTACCTCCGGATCAATACCAATTTTTCTAGAATAGGTTAAGATAGTCAATTTTCCCTCTTTATTGAGTTGGTCTAGTATAATTTTCGACAATGCTTGAGTAGTTACAAATTTTGTCACACCATCGATGGTTATGATTTGTCCATATAATATTCCTAGCGTGATCAGGTCATTTAAGAGGACTTTAAGTTCTTTTTCGGAGAAATCAAATTTTGCCATGAGTTCCGGAAAGGATACATTAGGGGAATTGTTGATTGTTTCGGCGATTGCGTTAATTTCTTCTTCCTTTAAATATAAAAATTCCTCATTTGGGATCAAAATTCCTGTTATCTCAAAATTTGCTTTAAGCTTTTTGAGAGTTTCTTCAATTTCGTCCTGTCTCCTATTATATTGGCGGGTTAATTCAAGCAATAATGTTCTTTTCTTCGATTTTATAGAATTTCTTAAAGCACTCATAAAGAGTTGAGGCGTAAGCATTTTTTGCGCTGCTATTGAGTCTTCTACTGTAGCCGCTTCAGAATACGATTTAATATCTTGAATATATAGCATCCAATTAACAATAGTCCCCTTGATGAATTTTTCATCGATTAATCGGGAAATAAGTCGTTCCATGTGCGGTTCAATAGGTCCGAGTTCTTTTTCTACCACCTTGGCTAAGGTCTTTAGGGGAACAGTCGTATTTTTAAAATGCTCACAACGGTTGAGAATAATTTGAGCCATATGAGCGAAAGGCGGCAACAAATTAACTTTAATCTCAGAACTCATTTGCGAAAGTTGTTGGTTATTCATTTCAAAGGTAATCTTAACTGGAGGAAAAATAATTTGTGTTAGCTTTTGAACGGCCTGCGGCGTAAATCGAAAGGAGAGTTCTATTCCACTGTATTTTTCTAAGATCGGAATTTTAAATTTTGATTCGCTCAGGGTAAGGATTTTAGGAGACCAGTCGAGATTTGATAGATCCATGTTATAAATTCGATTCTCTGAATTATTTTTGACGAAATAAGTAATAACAAATTCTTTATCGGCAAAAATTGCTATGGGAGCTTCAATTTGGCAGGTAAGAATAACATCTTCTTTAAAAACATAAAGGGTATTACCACTGCCGCACAGGACTTCATCCTTTCCATCCTGATCAATATCCGCAACAGAAATTGAATATATTTTATCATAGGTTTCAATTTGAAAAAGC
This sequence comes from uncultured archaeon, assembly GCA_964353755.1. Lineage (GTDB taxonomy): Archaea > Asgardarchaeota > Lokiarchaeia > Helarchaeales > HEL-GB-A > CAYGYC01. Next base: position 8,119 of record CAYGYC010000152.1, read on the forward strand.
TCTACATCATGAAATGCACGCACTGTTTTATCATAGGAGCCTACCACAACTACTTCTTTATCACGAATTCTCCCCGATGCAAAGGCAGAAACAAGATTCTCAAATTTATACTGTTTATCTTCAGAAAAATAATCACCATCCTTATGGCTAAATATTCGTAACGATCCGTCGTCTAATCCCAAAAAAATCTCCGACTTTTTATCAGAGTTCAAGTCAAATAACATGATTTGTTTGATATTTGTTCTGAGTGTTTCCATCGCTGATTCTTTTTTAGGATATTTTTCAATCGCTCGAAAAACACGAAATACATTGTTATTTACCACTACTATTTCGTTTAAGGTATCGGCGTCCAGATCCGCGAGCCGGACTAGTGTATCTCCCTCATACTTTTTTTTCCAAACTGGTTTAAAATTGAAGGGATCCTCCTCAGGTCCAAAAATGGTGATAGACCCATCATTGCACCCGATTAAAAGTTCCTGTTTGCGGTCATTGTTAGCATCGCCTACGCATGCCGATGTAATTGTCGCAGGGGCTTCAAATTCCCAAACCTTTTCGTAATTATGATCCTTATATTTATATATAAACAGTTTTCGCCCTGTTATCACGATGAATTCGTAGATATAATCCTGATCCACATCGGTTACAACAATTTGATCTATCCAGGCCCAAAAACGTGCGTTCCAGACAGGCGTCAACTTCCCTCGTTCATATTTAAAAATCCGGAGATAGGCATCACCGCAGCCCGTAGCAATTTCGATTTTTCCATCCCCGTCTAAGTCGCCACTTGCGACTGCATAGAGCGGCTTTTCAAATTTATTACTTGATATCAACCTTAATTTTAATGGAGTTGCCATTTGACTTATTCCTTCTCAATATTCGCAATTAGGAGAAAATTAAAGAAATGAATATAAAAATTAAGATATATTAGTTTTAAATAATTAGTTGGTTTAAAAAATTTAGGAAAGTAGTCATTGTATTTTTATTGTGTGGTAAATAGAGATTCCGGGTGAGAATATCGCATGGAAGACGAATCAATCGGCAAACGATCAGAGAAGCGGAGAAAGAAAATAGAGCGACGAAAAATTGAAAGAGAAGTGGAAGAAAAAAAGGAATCCCAAAGTCGCAGGATTGAATTATTTATACGCCTTGGTATATTAAGCCTTCTTGCGCTTATTATTGTTGATATTTTTGTGTCCATGTATCCTATCTTTGCTACAGAGTCTATGTCCTTTGAAATGGCTGCCGTTTCTTATTATCTTATGCAAGGTTTTGGCATTGTATTCGGTTTGGGTTTATATTATGCGGGGAAGCGAGTGCTTCGGGATACTGGCACCTACAGCGGGGTTTTTCAGATTGATGGATCTCTCATTGCAATAGTTAATCTTACTATCTTCCTTATCGTAAATCCTCTACGTTACACACAAGCAGATCTTATAGTAAATAGTCTATATTTTGGATTAGAAACCATCTCCTCTGTCACGCTTTTAATCTTTAGTCTTCTAGTCGCATTTTTCTTTATCCTGGTCGGAACCAGTAGTCAAACCCGCCCTCTTAAGTACATCGTAATGCTCACAGGCGTTCTTTGGCTGGTTGAATTATTTATTCCTGCCTTTAGCCCCTCCCCCTATGTAGATCCCATGACCTATGGTATCATTGCGGGGTTTTCCTGGTTAGTTTATGGATTAAGTGCTTACTGTCTTTGGAAAATGCTCTATCAACTTGAAGCTTTAAAAGCCGCTCCTCCTCCACTATATAGAATAAAATAATACAAAATTTAATAAAAGGATTTGGCGATATCATATGCCACTTATCGGAATTATAGGGAAACCCTCCTCTGGAAAAACATCATTTTTGAATGCCGCCTGCATGACAACGGCGAAAGTCGGGAATTATCCCTTCACCACTATTGAACCTAATCCGGGGACCGCATACGTATCCGTCAAATGTCCCTGTAAAGAGCTAGGCGTGAAAGATAATCCGAATAATTCAATATGCGTGAATGGGACCCGGTTAATTCCTATCAATCTATTAGATGTCGCAGGATTAGTTCCGGGGGCATCGGAAGGGAAAGGGATGGGGAATAAGTTTCTCGATGATTTAAGACGTGCAGATGCTT
>CAYGYC010000153.1:0-10213 GCA_964353755.1 uncultured archaeon
GCTTGATAAAAAATTCGCTTTAGAATCATTCAATTTATTGATTAGTAACTTATTTAAAAATATTATAATAATCCCTGAAGAAATATACTTGGATCTGCTCCCATCAGCTACTGAAATAATGAAAAGCATCGATGAAAAGGACTCGCCTTTTCTAGCTCTCGCCATGAAGTTAAAATGCGCAATATTAAGTAATGACGAGCATTTTAAAAGACAAAATGAAGTTAAATGCTATAATATAGATAACTTTTTAGAGACTTTTTTTCCAAAAACACCCAATGAATAAAAACGATTAAAAATATTAAAACGCTTTAGAAGAAAAATTAGCGATAATCTGTCAAAGATATTAATAAGTAGAATGGCAAGCAAAGTTATAAAGAGCGTGATCAATTCAAAGTCTGGGATTCCAGTTGGTGATGCTGGTGATGGAACTTCTAACTTGACCATTACCAAATCTCAATTTCCCTCTCAAAAAAGAAAGCATCAGCGCCACTCATTAAATTTGAAATTTATCACCTTTAAGTATTAGAAAGATGGTATTCACTAGAAATCACTATATTTTTAAACCAGGATATCCTTACTGATAATAGTATTTAATAGAAATGAGGAATGTCTTGTTGCAAGTTCAACATACTGAAAATATTGAAACCGGATCTGTTCTGACAAGAATAACCGTTGAAACAACAACAACGGTCGCAGATCTCCTCTTAAAATTGAAAATTCCGTCGGGTAAGTATTTGGCCATTCTCGTAGATGGGAAGAAAGCTGATTTAGACCAAGAAATCCATGAAGGCCAAAAAGTAATTATTCTGCCAATGATTGCCGGCGGATGATTGCAAGCGGTTAAATAGGAGTTCATAACTCCCTATCCTTTTTTAATAACAAATACCTACCTCTTGAGGAGATTCGACAAAAGCTACTAAGTGGTCTTCATAAACATAATGTAAATTATTTAAATTCTTTCTTTATTTTATAGCAACTAATTTTAATAATTTAGATTCTTTCTTTAGGTAACTTATTGTGTATATTCCGGTTTAGGTGACGATTCTGGAAATAATTAGAGCTAAGGTTCTTCCTTTGATTCAACCAACGGCAGAGGAAAATGAAGCTTTAACGCAGCTGTTTAATATTTTAAAAAGTAATCTTGAGAAAGTAGCTGAAAGATTAAAGATATCTCCAAGTTTTATTCAGAATCACGGGTCTACTGGTTTAAAACAAACCCATCTTCATGGTAGAAGTGATTTAGATATCTTTATTGGTCTAAATCCTGCAGATTATTCGAATATAATTGAAATAGCTCCTAAGAAGAGAAAAGAGGCCTTGAAAGACCTTTTCTTTTCATATCTAAAGGAATGGTTTATTCCTGCGGCGCAAAATGCAGGATTCCCTACCTTTCAAATTAATTTTGCGGAACATCCATACCTCATAATTTATCATAAAAATTATGAAATTAATATTGTTGGTTGTTTCGATTTAAATTACGATTATCTTCTCACTCATGGGCCTCTAACAGCTGTGGATCGTACTCCGTGGCACAGTAAAATTATCGCAGAAAAATTATCTTTTACCCAGAAACAAGATGTACGGCTGTTAAAAGCATTTTTTCAAGCCAATTACGTGTATGGGGATAAAGCTATTGGACGGTTTGGATTCACAGGGTTTAGTGCAGAGGTTCTGATTCTTTTTTACCAAAATATAGAACAATTATTTTCTTATTTTCAAGAATTAAGCAAGACGGCCTTAGATTTCTTTAATCGCCCCGCTAAAGTTATAAGAAAATTGAGGCGCTTTGAGCATGACTTTTTAATCATTATCGATCCAACGGATCAGAATAGGAATCTTGCTTCCAGCGTAACTCAACGTGCCTTTGAATACGCTCTTTTTCAAGTAGAACGATTTCTAAAGGACCCCTCCCCTGAATATTTCCTAAAAAAACCCATTCCACCACTTCCACCTCAAATTTTAGTTAAATACTCCCCTCATTTAGTTGTTATTGAATTTGAAAGTGAGGGGACTATTCATTACACGGAATTACGGGATCGCATCTATCGAGCCTGTGAAAAGGTGCGAAAACTATTAGAGAAAGAATTTTCTGGCGAGGAACGATTTGGAAAGACCCTCTATGAAGTCTACTTTGAAGGGCAAATTTTCGCCGCCATATTTTATTGCGAGCATGAGCAAGCTACACCTACTTATATTCGAAAAGGTCCGCCCATAACTAATTCTGCCAATGTGAGGCTGTTTCTTGAAAAACATCCGAAGGCCTTTATGAAGGATGATTTCTATTACGCTTCTATAGAACGCCAATTTCAAAAGCCGCTCCCGTTGATAACCGACTTTTTCAGTAAGTATAAAATAGTGGAAGGACTCAGTCTTCTTAGAATTTCCCATGAGACTGATTCTCCGGTGGGACAACGGGCTGTATCGCTTATGGTCTCCTGCATCCTACCGCTGTATGAGGTGATAAATTCGTGAAAAAAGAGAATAAGAAGATCCTAAAGGCTCTGGCTGTAATTCTAATTATTGCGGGAAGTCTAGTGGGAACTTATTTTCTTATCTGTTTCTTATGGAACACCGATAGCCCTATTACGGTGGTCGAAGGGGAAAGCATGGAACCTACTCTTTATCAGGGCGATCTTTTATTTGTACTAAAACCCCGCGATTTGGGCGATATCCAAAATGGTTCCCATTCAGAACGGACCGGTGATATTCTTATCTATTACTCGCCGATTAAACACTTCCTCATTGTGCATCGTGTAATTGATAAAAAATTCGAGTCCGGTATATGGTATTTTTCGACACAAGGCGATCACAACTCCTATACGGATAATGATGTACTCTACGACGATTGGCTTTCTGAAGAAAATGTCAAAGGGATTATGATTGGCCGAATCCCCTGGATTGGCAATATTGGAATCTTTCTGCGGGATAGTGGCATAGGTATTTTCCTTATTATTATCATTCTCGCATATATTATTATCTCGACGATTTTTGAAAATAAATCGAAAGAATCAACGGCTACTTCAGAGGAGAAAACCGAAAAAGTGAACCTTTTCTCTACCGGTAATTGGACAACTTTATACCAATTGACTTTAAATTTGAAACAGCTATTACCAATTAATAAATAAAGTGAAGGTATTTTTTGTATGGAAAAGACTAAAACCGAAAAGGAGAGAAGCGAATCATTAATTCAATACATTGTGCTTCGGAGTGGGCTTCTCTTCGGCCAGTTCAAATTAAAAAGCCAACGCACTAGCCCATACTTCTTTAATTTGGCTAATCTCATCAATGATGGGGAAGGCTTGATTAAGGTCTCAGAAGCATTCGCTGATGTCATTCAAGAACATATCGGATTAGCAAAGTTCGATTATATTCATGGACCTGCGTATAAAGGGATACCACTTGCTGCTGCTGTTGCTATGCTCATCCATCAGAAATATAAGGTGAATAAGCGCTGGGGTTACGATAGGAAAGAATCGAAAGATCACGGTGTTTCTGAGGAAGCTTGGCTAGTCGGGGAACTGAAAGATAATGATCGGGTTATTCTGGTAGATGATGTGATTACAACGGGATACACTAAAATAAAAATAATAGAAAAACTTGAAACTTACAGTCGAAAAGCAAAGTTACGCGTTGAAGGGGTTATTATTTTTCTAGATCGGCAGGAGAAGGATGAGGAAGGCAACAACCCACTTACACTTTTAGAAGAAAAAGGATTAAAAGTCTATTCTATTTTAAAAATCAGAGAGATTATCGAAGTTTTAAAAGGGACTATGATAAATAATGTGCGTTATAGAGAATTTCAGGATTATTTTACGCAATATGGAACATAATTTAAATACCTAATAATTGCGATAAAATTGTTAATAATTTAGAATTAAAGCTTCCTTTATTTCTCCTCTTTTTGTTGCAATACTATTAATCGCCCTTTTAGCATCCACTGTAATAATTCTAAATCCATCATATAAGTTTAAAATAAATTCATTATATGAATTGCTCAGCATGACCTTGCACCCCCGTCTATCCAATTCTTTATATACTTCCTGCAATTTGAGTTGCGCATTCTCCGCAAACCCTTCTTTAGTATAGCTAGTAAAGTTCGCCGTCGCAGAGACGGGTTGATATGGCGGATCTAAATAGATAAAATCATCTTGATGTGCAAATTCTAAACAATTTTCAAAACTTGCTTGACTTATAACTACCTCTTTTAAGACATAATTCACTGCTTTTAAATTGCTTTTGTCACAAAATTTGGGATTTTTATATTTACCAAAAGGCACATTAAAATATCCGGTACTATTCACCCTGTATAATCCATTATAGCAACATCTATTCAAATATATTGTTCTTGCAGCTCTATGAATGTTTGAATATTTATCAAATTGATTTGAATTTCGATCGAGATTCCTAATTTCATAAAAAAATGTTTTTTCATTTCTGTAATGTTTCAAAGCACAAATTAACTCATCCACATTGTTCTGTATAACCTTATAACAGTTGATTAATTCTTCATTATTATCCATTAGAATTGCATTTTCCGGTAACAAATAGAAAAATACGGCGCCGCCCCCCACAAATGGTTCAATATATTTATTATATTGTTCCGGAAAAAACTCATCAAATTGTCCTAATAATTGTCTTTTCCCTCCCGCCCATTTAACGAACGGGTGTGGCACACCTATTATATTTTTATACTTCCTATTTATTCTTCTTTTTCTTACTCGAAAGTTATTCTCCCCTTCTCCCATATTTCCATTGATGAATTCTAGTAACGATTTATAATCTGAATCGAAGTCCATTTTTTTATATTTTGAAGCAGAAGTCAACTGAATCTCCATGATTTAATCCTTAATTGAATAAATAAAGTCCTCTTCTAATTTAATCTTCGCATTAATTGTCGGATATTTTTATACTTCTGCAATAATTATTCAGTTCAGCGAACGGAGGTATACTTTTAAAGAATATCTCTTTAATCGCGGTCTGTAAATATATGGAAAGGCTATCTAATATCTATTTATACGCGACAATTCATTTATTAAGCTAAAAAGGTTTACTATCCTTCAAAAAGGAGGACTTGGTCCTGTTGCCCTTACCCGTGCTGATTGACACAGATCCGGCCATAGGTATTTTCGGAGCCGATGTGGATGATGCCCTGGCAATTATCCTTGCCCTAAATTCGGATGAACTAGAAGTAGATGGCATTACCGCGGTCTTTGGTAATTCGGATATAACTAATACGTATCGTATTGCAAATGAGGTGGTTAGGGTTGCCCAACGGACGAATATTCCCGTTTATAAAGGGGCATATAATGATACGTGGTTAGGCGTTCGGACGCCTGCAGTGCAATTCCTTATTGATCATATTATGGATCATCCTGGAGAAATTACCTTGATTGCTCTAGGTCCCCTTACCAATATTGCCACTACCTTTTTGTTAGAACCGCGATTAGCTGAAAATTTAAAATCGCTGTTGATAATGGGTGGATTATTTTTCCATTCCAATTTTGGGTATTCTTTTATCCAATCTGATTTTAATTTTAACCGGGATGGTCTGGCTGCAAGAATTGTGTTGGATCAAGATATCGATACCACTCTCATCGGTTTAGATGTAACTGTCCGCGTTTTTTTTAAAGATCTACATTATGTTGCACTCCAGCAAGTTAAAACCCCTATAACGAATTATCTTTCAAAACATCTTAAGTCGTGGCTTATTCTCAATAAAATTATCTCGGGTGGCAAAGGCTTTAATCCGCATGATCCTATAACTGTAGCCTATCTTCTTAAGAAAAATCTATATTCATTTACAAAAGCTTCACTTAAAGTCTATGTGTCCAAGCAAAAACAAAATCTCCCAACACTGGCTCATAAGAGATACTCTAATTCTTTGCTGGATCTTATTCCCAATCTCTTAAGTAAGGAAGGTCACTTAACCGTCACTATTCCCCCAGATGATTTCCGCACACATAAATTCAAGATCTGTACGCGAGTTAATGAAAGCGAGTTTCTCAAACTTTTAATTCATCGCTTAACTAAAGAAACATAACGGTCATAAAAAATGGGGGCTTTATTATAGAAAAAGTTCGGGATCTATTCGAAAATGACAGAACTTTTGAGGAGTGGAATAAACTTCTTAAAAAGAGAACGGGCGTTTTCGAATTTTTCTCATCCCCCCAGGAACTGGAGGACTTTAAGCAATTTATAACTAATTTCCATTTTGTGGAAGATAAAGTTAAGGATCTCGGGGATTTCCAGACCCCAAGCCATCTTACCGATAAAATTTGTAAATATATTCTTGATATGAATTTCAAACCTGCTATACTTGTAGAGCCAACCTGCGGATACGGGACTTTTATACTATCCGCATTGAAAACCTTTCCCTCCCTGCAATATATTTATTGCACTGAAATACAAAAAGAATATGAATGGGTTTTTAAATTACAATTGCTACAATTGTCGTTTGAACGGGACGTTACTGTGGATATAGAATTTCATTGCGATAATATTTTCACCCATCGCTTCTCTGATCGATTCACTCAGTTCTTAGATCGCCATCCTGAAAATATTTTAATCCTAGGTAATCCCCCTTGGGTAACTAACACCGAATTATCTATTCTAAAATCAACAAATATTCCCATTAAATCCAATCTTAAACATTCTCGCGGAATTGAGGCTATCACTGGGAAAGGAAATTTTGATATCGCCGAATATATCATTCTCCAGATGATTCGGCAATTTTCCAGTCGATCCGGAAAAATTGCGATGCTCTGTAAAACCTCGGTTGTAAAAAATCTGATAAAAGATATGCGACAGTTAGATCTCAAACTCACCCATATCAAATCGGTACTCCTCGATGCAAAGAAAGAATTCCACATAAATACCGAGGGCGCATTATTTGTAGCTGATTTCGGAAGCGATGAAGAAACTTTTTGTGTGGTATCCTCAATATCCCAACCCAATAGTCCGCTTAAGAAATTTGGGTGGGTAAATGATAAATTTGTTTCCGATATTGAGTTATACACGCATTATGACTATCTAGAAGGGCAATCCCCGTACATCTGGCGGCAAGGCGTGAAACACGATGCGGCAAGGGTAATGATTTTAACCGTTCATGATGGAATCCTAATTAATGGCCTCCAAGAAAAGGTTTCTATAGAAAATAATCTCCTTTATCCTTTCATCAAAGGTTCAGATCTCAAATCACCTGTAATTAAACATACTCAGAGGAGCATCATTATCACGCAAACTTCCTTGCAAGAGCAGACCGATTATATCGCCTCCCAATTCCCTCAGCTTTGGGATTATTTAGTAACTCATTCCGCTTATTTAGATGCCCGCAAATCCGTGATATATAAAAAACGCCCACGCTTCTCTATTTTCGGAATTGGGGATTACGCCTTTAAACCTTACAAAATCGCCATTTCTGGCTTCTATAAACAACCAAACTTTTCTTTAATACATCTAATTGATAAAAAACCGGCGATCCTCGATGATACCTCTTATTATTTATCCTTTGATACTTTTCAAGAAGCCTTCTTCACATGGCTTATATTGAATCATCATTCTACTCAAACCTTTTTATCTTCTATAGTTTTTCTAGATTCAAAACGGCCTTATACAAAAGAAATTCTCATGCGAATTGACCTCTTCAAATTAGCTAAGTCCTTGACCTTTAATAGCTTATTAAATTTCTATCAAAAATATCTGCAAAAAGAGTTAGAATATGAATTTTCAGAACCTGATTTTGCCTTATATGTCAATCGTACTATGACTTTCAAAGAAAGAAGCGGACGATCCGCTTAATTTGAAAAATTAAGGTTGATTGGTTAAGAAATTACCACATCGGGGGCATTTAATTTTGCCGATCTGAGACACGCGGTATTTCGTATTACAGTAGGCACAGATCATATAGAGAGAGGGTTGCGTCGCCGCCTGAGCTTTTTGTTGTCTGAGGATTTGTAGAATCAGTTGGGTCTGTTCTTCAATCCATTTTTGGCCATCTTTATAATCCGTATCTTTTGCGTACTTATAGGCGTCTCTTAAAAATTTTAAGGCATCCTGATATTTTTGTTCCGCTATTGCATTAGATGCACGATCGGCTAAGCTCATATAGGCTTCAATGTTTTGCTTGTATATCTGCTGCGCATCATCAGCTAGTTCTGGCTCGATAAGGCCCTCCTCTTTCATAACGATGATACGTCCCAATTTTTCAAAGATATCATTGACATTTTGAGCCGATTTCGCAGAAGCTTCAAAATAGGGCAGATTTCTTGATTTTGCGAGTTTCTCCCCTTCCTCCAGGGTTACTTGTCGGTTTGGAAGATCAACTTTGTTCCCGACTAACATAAGCGGTACCGAAACGCAGGTAGTATAAACTTCAGTAAACCATCTATCTAAATGTTCAAACGTTTTTCGATCGGTCAAATCAAAGACTACCAATCCGCCTACGGCACCCCGATAGTATAAGGGTCGTGTGTAGGAGAATCGCTCTTGACCACCAGTATCCCAAATCTGGAGTTTTACTCGGCGATTTTGGTCATTAACTGGCACATCTATTGTCTTTATGGAAAAGTCTACCCCGATTGTCATCTTATAATCATCAAGAAATTTGTTTTCGACAAATCGCATTAGAAGTGCGGTCTTACCTACTCCGCCTTCGCCGACTACGATGATTTTAAATAGATAGTCATACTTTTCGCTCATTTTTTAACTCCAGAAAGTCTTTATGGTCATGCTCAAATCCTACAAATTAAATCTTGGTTATTATATATATTTTCATTTTAAAAAGGTACTTCAAATTTTCTTATAAAATTATTTGCCTTATTAAATAGTGTAGGAGGAGAGCCTAAGTCTTTCCCGTCAATAGAGGAGTTTTAAGCCACTTCCCTATAAAATATTTTGGGAAAGGAGCCCTAAGCAAAAAGTACAACTCCAGACATCGCCCAAGCCTACAGGATTAGCAATCTTTTGATCAACACTGCGAGTTACAATAGCACTAGATTCTAGAAGTTCAGGTAATTTTAAAGAATTTTGTGTGAGAGTTGCATCTTGAACCTGCTTTGCTGTAGGAAATGCATCAAGATTCGTTTTCACAACCGTTGCTTTATTAGCAAAATTCATACAATCCTTAATAATCTCGTTATTGGCTGATTCTAATCCTATTACAAATTGATAGGCTTTAGTATGGCAGACTAAAATCTGATCCGTTTTCCGCAATTTGGCCGCCAGTTTATATAATGTCAGAGGATCTGTTGCAGAGACTGATTCTCTAAACTTGAAATTGTACCAACTTCTCAATTCATCATCATTTCCCATCACAATTTTTGATTTTTCCACCATTTGATAAAATTGTTTCAATCGTCCGTAATCCCACCCCACGGTACCGCCCAAATCAATTGAAGAGGTGTATAAGCTTAAAAAGGGGTCAAACAATTCAAAATCCTTATAATCTGGAGTAGTTGCATAAACATTGGTCGTGCCCAGAAGTGCCATAAGGTCCGGATTTATTACTTTTTTCATAGTGGATACCAAATTGAGCAGATAGGGCTTTAAACTTTCGACACGTCGAATGGGTGGCAATCCACCGAAACTGATGATTCCTCGTTTTTCTTTATAAGGAATGATAATTGAAATAGGACTGTAGCTCGTTTTAACTGTGTTTGCATGCTCTAAAAAAATATTCGCAATTCTTTGTTCCTTGGGTAATCGGGTAGATACATCGGGAGAATAATTCCCTAGGTAATAGACTTTTGTGGAATCAATGGGATAGGCTGGCTCTTTCAATAGATTTACAGCTGTTACGGTTTCAATTGCTGAATTCGCTCCAATGTGCGTGGTCTTCTTATTAGCAATTCCTGCCAGTGCCGAAAGGCAATCAAAAAAGGTCTCAAAACCAAATTCCGTACTCTCAAATTGCAATTCACAATCTTGTGGTTGTTTTGCTAAGAGAAGATCTAAAATTGGTTCAAGAAAAGGATATTTAATGAGTAATTCATTCCGATTTTTGTCTAAATCTATAAAAAAGCTCATATCACAGCAAATGCCATCAAACCCGAAACATATTGTCTTTAACGCCATTTCAGCTTCCTCAATTTTATTTTTTGGTGAATCCCCTCTTAGAAAACATATTCTTTTCTTTCCTTTTATTTTTTCTTACAAATCATTGATAGTATTTAATTTAATTCTTTTTAAGGGATCACAAAATTTTATTAACCACTAT
>CAYGYC010000154.1:0-10173 GCA_964353755.1 uncultured archaeon
TTCTATTGAAAATTTAGAAAAACCAGAAGAGTATAAAGATATTATTTTAATTTTAGGAAAACATGATATAATCCCTAAAGATTTTGCCGATAGAATCTATAAAATGGCCGGTCTTCGTAATATTTTAGTTCATGATTACCTAAATATCGACATTCAAGAATTAGTCTCTCATTTAAAGAAAATTGACGATTTTAAACTATTTATGAAAATAATTAAAACCTATTTAGAGAAAAAAGGAAAAGAAAGTAATTAGCAAGAAATTAAAGAAAAAGGAAATACATTAAAATAAGAAGGAATATTCTAAATGATATTTCCGATGCTTTAGAAGATTCATTAAATTATAAACGAGATTTAGGGGGTGGTTGGGCTTGGAGGAAAAATTCATTATAAGCATCCATGATTCGGACATAGGTTTTTGAGTTAATGATTTTGGTTTCGCGTAATTTATGGACACCGTCATTAAATTTTTGTTGGAGTTGCGGGGATAAAAGGAGGTTATATTCATTCACTTCAGAAACGCCAGGTGGGACTTTGTTCGAATACTGGTGCTCGAATTGGCGCTTGAGCATTTCAAAGCCTTTAGTCAGGGATAATTCCTTTTTTTGAGCAAAATTTAGAAGGTATGGGGGAAAATAGGCAATTCGGCTCTTCTTTTCCTTTTCCTGGAAAATAGCGATATAAATGGGCACTAAGACTAGCAAGGCTTCACCGCGCTGAGTAGCATGTGGAAACGGAGTTCCAAGTTCTAAAATTCTATTTTTAGTTTCAAAGACCGATGATATTAATTGTAAATAGCCATGTTGGATTTTTTCACTCAAACTATTTATTTCATCCCACTGTTCTCGTAGTTTCTTCATAGATCGGTCTTTCATATCATGAAAACTTAGAAACTCATTAGTAAGTATCTCTACTTTCCTCTCTTGGTTCTTATAGGAATCTCCCTCTTCTAATGTATTGATCTTCTGCTTTAATTCTTGGACTTTATTCACATAGTCACTTGCAACTTTGCTTAACTCATTGAATAATTGCTGTAATTGCGTATTTACAATGATAGGAATTTGATAAAGATCCTGCAAAATCTTTTGCACATTCACATGAAAGACTGAAATGAGCGGTTCGCACATCATTATCGCCGATTGTTCGGTGAGACGTTGGGACATTGTAACCAGATTAGAAATACTTTTCTGTTCTATATTTTCAAATAGCACGCGAATATCACTGGCAATGGTGGGATGAATATATCCCTTCAATTCGAACTTAGCCTCTTTTTGAAAGTCCGTAATTTTAGATTCATAGAGCCGTAATTTGGTAATGAAATCGGCTATGGACCCTGATGCCAGATCTCGGTCGGATTCGAGTTCGATTGCCTTGTCAAAGCGCCGCGTTCGTAAATGTTCTGAACTTAATACTAATGCGTCTACCATAATCCCATTTGACCCATCGATGGAGATTACCCAGAGCGGTAAATAGGTTTTAAATATTCCTTGAAACGTTTCCTTCTTCTTTTTTTCATTCTCTACATCTAATAATACCGCTGCTACTTCGATGGCTTCCAAATCGGCCTGTGAAAAGGGATGATTCCCTCCAATAAAGGGTAATACGTAATTCATCAGCATTCTTTTTACTTCCTATCACTTTATTTAATAAAAACCTTTATCACATTTAAGTTTGTCATTTTCTTGAGATTCTTTTTAACTGTACCGAGTTACTTTTTATTAATCTATAGGACTGAGGAACTTGTCGAAGAAATGTCCCATTTGCGGTTTGGCGATGAAAGAACGCATACTGGACCCTATTTTTCAGCAAAAAGAATACTATTGCGCCATTTGTGACTTAGCCAAAAAAAGATCGCAGACAAAGCATGAAGAACGAAAACAGCAAGACATGATTTTAGAGGAAATTCAGCGCTGGTGGGATTTTCATTTAGATGAAAAACAGAATTATGAAAAATTTCACAAATCGTCAAAATTAAAACTAACCTACAAGATGTATCATCAGATGATTGAAAAACAATCTAAAAAATCGAGCAAAATACAAAATAGAAGTTGAATATTAAGTTTAATATCCATTCTATTTTGAATCTTGTAATTTTTCCGAGGAAACTTGCTTTTACCTCTGTTAAATAGAGGTTTTGTTTATTCTATTCCCACTTTTAAATCAATCAATAATGGTTGACTAAATATTTATGTGTTAAGTCATTGGACTTTAACCTAAATAAATACTGATTTCAATTGCGATTTAAATTGGCTGAAAAGAACTTACTGATTCTTACCTTTGCGGCATTTGTCCAGATGTTGGGCGTTAGTATAATTAGTCTCATTTTAGTACTTTATGCAATTAATTTGGGCGCGGATGCCTTTTTGAGCGGTGTCGCTGTGGGTGCTTTCTCTATTTCACAAATAATTTTTCAAATTCCCATTGGAAAATTAAGTGATCGAATTGGGCGAAAAAATACCTTACTTCTAGCATTGTGTGTTTATGCCGTGGGAACATTCTTGTGTGGATGGGCACAGGACATTTACCAGCTCATCATTTTTCGACTAATTCAAGGGACTGCTGCCTATATGTCGGTGATTCACGCATTTATAGGGGATTTATATCCATCTGAGAAACGGGGACGGGCAATGAGTTTTTATACCTCCGGCACGACCTTGGGATATGCCGTTGGGATGCCGCTCGGCGGGTTTTTTGCCTCTTTATTTTTAAATTTACCTTTTTTCCTGCATTTTGGATTCATTATCACGAATATAGTTCTAATTTATTATTTTCTCGATGAACAGCAAATGTACAAAAATAACGCTCCAAATTCGTCAAAGAAAAATTCCCATTCGAATTATTGGGAAGAAATTTTCAAAAACCGTCTGCTTCTTTTAACTATTCTAACCGATTGCCTTTCGGTGTTTGTATTTTCAAGTTTATTAGCATTTATCGCTAAATTTGCCCAGTCATTTGGAATTGGCACTTTCCATTTCAGTCTGATAATGATCCCGCTGGTCTTAATAATGACCCTCGGATTCTTCATCGGAGGGAAACTGGGGGATCGAATTGGGCGCAGTAAAACCATCTTGCTGGGATTCACCATTGCAGGTCCTTTTTTATTGATTCAATCTCTAGTAAATGCACCTCTTGAGTTGATTTTAATTGCATCGACTATTGTTTTTGGAATTGGAGTTGCCTGGCCGACCATCCCTGCTTTAATACTCGATTCTATTTCCGAATCGTGCCGCGTCACTGGCACGTCCGTCTATAATACCTTTCGCTACGTTGCGATGGCGCTAGGGCCGATAGTTATGGGCTATCTTATTGGGATTTTTAGTCCGAATCCTGCGGATTTATCGCCCGGTATTCGAATCTCCTATTTAATTTCAGGGATAATTTATATGCTAGCTTGCCTGCTGGTATTTTTCTTTTTAAGAAAATGTGAGAAGGAGAAATTCTGCAAGTGAACTATTGAATAATTGGAAAACTTATTCAGGCCTGAGAAAACTCCGTCCAATTAAGTGGGCCACTCGGATGGGTTCCGGGATTTGACTTACGCCCGTGCTAATTTTCAGGATTTGTTTCGCATCTTTCAGTTCTAGCCCTTTTATTTGAAAATAAATGGGGTTTTTGACAAATTCTTTTGTGTTATATTGATAGAACGGACCGCTCTTTTCAATCAATGCCCAACGTTTTTCCCAATCTTTCGTATGTTGGATAGCCTCCTTTATTGATTGGAAATTAGGCTCCCGATCACATACTACAATGATTGGCAACTGCGTGGCTTCAAATAATTCATCCAGATCAATAACATTAAACCCCCCAAAGGTCATTCCCTCCAGCATGATCACGCGTAATTGCCCAAAGTGAGACGAATTCATGATCATCGAACCAATTTTCTTAGTGGCATCAAATCCGTCGACGGTGATCACCGTTTGGAGGACCCCTTCAATCCATAACCGTCCTCGAAAAATAACGCCTATAATCTGAGTAGTTCCTTCCATTTTTGGCGTAAATGGGGTATCGTCAATTCCAATAATTCGAATTTCCCTCTTAATTTCTCGGAATTTAATAGACTTCATCTACTAACCTTTAAATTCTAAAATTTTAGACGGTTGAATTTATTAAAGCTTGGTGATATATTAAAGATGTCAAGTTTATTTTAAGTGCTTTGTGAAAAGAACTATGGATCTAGAGACAGAAAACCGGAAAAAACATATCGCCCAGATTGTTCAAGTGGTCAATGAAATTTTAGGGGGCCAAACGAAAGTACTCCAGCGAATTGAAGAAGGCTATGGTGAATTAAATCATGTCTATTCTGAACTCTTGAATAAATTAACTCTCTTAGAAAAAAAAGTGGATGGAGGGTTCACGGTTCTGGAAACCAATGGCATTGCCCCCCTACATCTGACTATTTCTGATAAACTTCAAAAATTAGAATATAATTATTTGAAAAAATTGAAAACCCGAATTGATTCTATCCATACGAAACTTCAACAACAAATGCAGATGCAAATTTTTCAATTGCTCATTAAAAAGTCGCAAGAACAAGAAGTAAAACCCCTTGAGAAATTAGAAAGCAAAGTAAAATCAGTAGAGAAAGAAAAGGTAACCAGTCCTAAAACTCCTCTCAAAGTTACTGCTTCTCAGCGTCCATCTGTCCCAACTACACCTTCAACTGTTCCCCCACCTTCTCAACCCCCACTCACATCTGAACTCGCAGAAGATGATTTATCAGAAAGCGAACTGGAAGGCGCCCAGCTTTATGACACCCTCATTGTCGGCTGGAAAAGGCGCGATTGGGAAGCCTTGAAAGGCACCAAAGAAATATTTTCCCGCGGTTGGAAAAAACTATCCATGACGGACCGGCAAAAAATTAAAAATGGCGCCTGGAGTAAGCCGCTTATGGAAAAATTAAAGTTATTAGGACGCGAGTAGTGAAACCTTTGTTTTTACCAGTTGATTCTCTTTTTAAGTAAATGCTATTAATCTAACTCATAATTTTTAATTCGATCTCATAAAACTATAGTTATTCTGAATTAACCTATGGATAAAATAATTTAAGTATTGAAAAGTGACTCCTTTAGTCCAGTATTCGCGATTGAAATAAAATGAGTTTGTATCTAAAAATGGCAGAGAAGAAACGAACTAAAAGGAAAAGAAAGATTGAGACTAATATATCCTCTGAAGAGGGAGAAATCAAGAATAATATATCCTCCGACGAGGGAGAAATCAAGAATAATATATCCTCCGACGAGGGAGAAATCAAGAATAATATATCCTCCGACGAGGAATATGACTTGATGATACCTCCCGGCACGCCGAATTTGGAAATTATATTATCTGAAGTGATTCATAAGTTTGGGGTGAAGTTGATATCCCCCAAATCAATGGACGAACCGTATTATTTAGCAGTTCGTGGGAATTTGGAATCAATTCAAGCGGCTAGGGAATATTTCAGGAAACGATTAGAAGAAACGGTGAATGAATTGGAAAGCCGATATAAAAAATCAGTAGGATGTTAGTGAGGGTAAAGAGATGAAATATGAGGATAAAATAGATATTTATGATGATCTTGGCAATTGTCTTGCTGAGGATTTACCGATTGAAACATTAAGTCCGCTTAATAATTCCTATATCTCTCTTATCCTAAATTTCTTTAAGAGTGTAGTTTTTGTAAATCTTCGAAAAATAGAAGAAATGCTCAGAAAAGGTGCTTTAGGTTGTAGTACCGCTTCTCGGCAAGACGAGATCAATATGCCCTGGCATGCCCGCAATTGGGAAATTATGGAAAATGTATCTTCCATCGCTGACCGATTAAATGAAATAATTCGGGTCAAAAAAAATGGTGTGCAAGAAAAAAACTTTGTTAAAATCTTGCCGGGAAATGATGTCTTACTGATTACGATGCCTTATGAACGAATAGTTGCCGCATCAAGTCGCGATCCTGCCATTACCGTTACGGCAAGTGCTCTTGGTCAAGCCATTGCCGATATTTTTGATGTAAATCCTAATACTGATCCCGATGGATGTGGGATCATTAAAAATGTATTAGTCGGGCGGTATCCACAGACGATGGCGTTCCCGCCCAATAACCCCATTTTTAGTTTGCTCCGTCCTTCTACCACGCAAGATGGACTAGGATTGGGTTTTAAAACAGTTATGATTAATCATCTCGTAGCATTGGCTGAGAAAAGAACGATTGATGCAATTATTTTGACTTCAATTTTGGAGCAAGCGGCCCAATTGGAAATGGGGAATGCTATAGGATGGTTTGAGAGATACAATTTACTTGGGTTTGCATACCAAGGACTGAATGGTGATCGGCTGCTCTTAGATTTGATTGAAGAAAATAAACAAGGGACGGTAGGGGATGTTGTTTCGAGTTTAATTCGCATTGGATTAGAGGATGAGGTAATTAAACTGGGAAGAGGCTATCCACATAAATTATTTTCCGGTTATAAGCTCTATACTACAAAAGATTATCCACGTTGGAATGCTTATACATGTGCAGCATTACTAGCTGCCTGTATAGTGAATGTAGGAGCCAGTCGAGCCGCCCAATCCGTCTCATCCGTATTCTCTGCGTTTAGCGATCTCGTGATGTTTGAATCAGGAGGGTTACCTGATCCAGATTGCGGACGGGTGATGGGGGTAGGACTTGGCTTGACTAAATATACGCATGATGAAGGCGGAACTGAAGGGATTGGCGCCTTTACGCTTGATCACGATTTAATTCGTCATGGGTCGGGCTTTATCACACCCTGTTTAGCAGCAGCCATGTGTCTAGATAGTGGTACTCAGATATTTCGACCCGAAATTACTTCGGGAATATTTTTCCGGGTCAAACAGGCATTACCTCTCTTTACGGACCCACTTAAGAAAATTGTGGCTGCCGCGGAGGAAATAAAATCATCTATTTGAAGGGAAGGACTCTTATGCCGAAAGCTGAAAGACGTGGTAAGAAAAAATTAAAAGATTGGGAATCTCAATTTTATCCAGGATATGGATATGTATCTGATAGACGACGTAAGGTCGTCGATCGAAAGCGGCGTTTAGTAAAACTACGTAATATCCCCGATGATGATATAGTTCGATTACTTGGACATAGAGCCCCTGGTGGCTTATATCTCTCTTTGCATCCTCCTTTGGACGAATTAATGGAAGCATACGATCCTCTTAAAGAATTGGTTATTCCGACCCCAGGTGCCAATTCAGGAGATCGCATGCGGTTTGTTCAAATGGTGGATAGTTTTTGGAGACCGCCTATTGCCCCGTGGTTACGAAAGCGAATGTATTTTACGCGATTCAGAGGAGTTGATACGGTGGTCGAATCAGAAGCAACCCTTTTAGAAATGCGTGAGCGTGATGTCGAAGCCGCTGCAAAACTAATGATTGAAATGGAAGTTTTTGATACTGCCCGCACTGCATTGCGGTCTATAACGCCTCAAGGGCATTCTGCTCGATTAGATGAAATGGATTTGATGTTTGACGCTCGTAAGCGGTATATTCTGGACTTCGATTCTGGACATATCGTCTATATTAAGAATATGCATGCCGAAACCTTGGATAAACCGGTGCCCTTGGGGTATCCTGTTTCAGATGATGAATTGAAGGCTATCGATCCCACTTTCAGATGGGATACAAGCCAATACAAATCAAAATCGGAAGTGTTAATGGTGTTAGGGCGGATTGGGGAATTGCGAATTTTAGGTGGGTTTAAACCCGATATGATTAACAATTTGTAGGTGAATTAGATGTCAGGTCCGTTACAAAAAGGAAAATTACCAAAGGAATTAACGGGTGAGATGGAAGCAACTGCAAAAGCCTCTCAGTATCTGCGACAAGCAGTCCGTGCCTTACGTGATTTTCTACCAATCGAAAAGAAAAGGCGTATTTGGAAAACTCTTGAAAAAATTTTTGAAGCAGAACCCGTTACAAAATCCGATTTCATGATGTATAAAAGAGGAGGATATAAGCAATCCATTACAAAAACAAAATATCAACAGGAATCCACCAAAATTGCCTTGGACCGCAATATTCCTGCTTATCATCAAAGCTTGATGGAACCCATAGGACAGCGAGAACTCCGACCTTATACTATTTCGGGAACAGAGGTTAAGGTGGAGCCAGAAGCGTTACATTATCTCAACAATTTTGCCATGCAACAGTTATATGATGATATCAAACGTACTCTTATATTGAATCTTGATATTCCGCACCAGACCATTCAGGTCCGAGCGGGAAAGGAAGTTACTCCAGAATCTGTCAATCAATTCTTACGATCAGTCCAACATACGATTGCTGGGGGAACCATTCTCTTAGAACAATATGCAGATGTTGATCCCTTGCTTACTTCTGATGCATACTGTAAAATCATCACCGGAAATGATGAGATCAAGGATTTCGTAGATCATCGGTTCCTGATTGATATTGATACTTATTTTCATGAATCCAAAGTGAAAAAAATTAAAGAGGCTATTGGGGATACGATTCATCTAGTTATTCGGACTCCAACTTTAGTAGTTCGGTCGGGAGACGCCGGAGCTGCACTAAAATGGGGCGCTATGAATAGCATCGTTGCCTTTATCGGGACTTATCGATTGGCCCGTGATAGTGTCATATCCGATATCGCTTATGCTACACGGCAAGCGAATACTATTCTCCTAGGCGAACCGACTTGGTCGTCCCGGGCGCATTCGTCCAATGAGTTTGGTGGAATTCCCTTTGGTTATTTAGCAGATCTCTGTCAAGGCGATTCTGCATTACCCGCAAAGCCCTTCCTCCAAATTGCCCGTGAAAATGAAGAATTAGCGCGATCCTATCTCTCAAAAACCATAAGTTGTTTGGGGATTATAGTTCCCGTTCTTTCAGAGATGTGGAATGGATTATATCACACCGGCAGTTACAATCTTACCCCAGCTTTAGTTGCTGCCTCATTTTGTGCTGATATTCAAGAAGATTTCCTGGATGTTTTAACTAATTTAGCTAGTAAGTATTTTTCCCGCATTACGCGTGATAATCGCCATTTAGTCCCGACCAAATGGTATAACCTTCGATGGATAATTGAAACCATTGTCCATGAAATAATGACTACCCTAGAAAAATATCCGACTGCCATGGAATTGCTCTGGTCCGGAATTCAGCGCACTTTCTTAATAGGATCGATCGCGGCTAATACGGCTGCCATTCTAACGGGATCCACAACGGCAGGACTGTGGGGATTACGGTATACCAATTCGTTATTAATTAAAGAGGGATGGCTACGATCGGCAGGCGGACATGAGATGGTTGATCATATAGGCATGCCCAATTCTTGCTCCCTCCGTCTTGAAGAAGGCGGTCTTCCGGAACTTCAAGGTTTAAATACCCCTCTGAATGTGTTCGGGATTGCCCAAACATATGCCATGGCAGGAATTGGATACTGTGCGGCGTTAGCCCGCGGAGATCCCTGGGTCTGTTCGCCTATTATCAAAGTTGCGTTTGCAGACCCGCATTTAAAGTTCAATTTCAAAGATCCCTTTAAGGATATTATAGCAGGAGCCCAGAAGACCTACACTCCGGCGGGTGAAAGACTGGTGAAGAAGGTGGAATAATATGGCTGAAGAAGAGAAAGAAAGAGAAGAATTAACTGAAAAACCCGAAGAGATACCAGAAACAGCCGAAGTTAAAAAGCCCAAAGTTAAAGCCAAAGGGTGGTGGGAAGACGAGTTCCAAGGTAAATGGTGGCAAGGTATTGATTGGATAAAAGATCATGGGGGCGAACCCTCCGGAATTATGCTTTTTATCGATTACATGCTAGATAAGGCCATAATAACTCCAGAAGCAGTTAAAGTCGCAAGTTTAATTCCGCACCGGTTAATTCTACTTGAAATAGTACATCCCACCAAGGGTACAGAACAACTTTCATTTATGATATCCCCTACATCTGTAAATCCCGGCATTCCGGATGCTGAACCGGATGTGATATTAAGTTTCAATTATTATGATCTCGTTCGATTTCTTCTAGATAAGGAAAATGATTTTACGATGCCTTTCTGGCTCGGTCGCGCCCGAATTTATGGCAATTTGACCGTTCTAGTTGATCTAGCCGATATTTTAGAAGTTGCGAAAGGTAAAAAGATTGAAAAGGCGAAGGAGGAACGCCCCTTTATCTGGCCAGTTGGTCATCCTTAGTTAGGAGGTATGAAAAGA
>CAYGYC010000155.1:0-10113 GCA_964353755.1 uncultured archaeon
TGAAACTGAATACGAATTTCACTATTTAATAGAATTTCAAAAAAAAATAAAAGGTAGTATTAATGTTAATCGAGAATCCTTTCAAGTCCGACAAAAGGGGGAAAATTGGGAAAAAATATTGAATTATAATGAGGGAGGAGAAAAGTTCTTGATAAATGAAGATAAGGATCCTTTAGCTTTTCCCTTAGAATCAGAGGGATTTCGCCAAAATTCAATTTTATGCACAGGTACTACTAAATATACAAATCCTTTAACTTGGAAATTCATTAATTCTCTGATTGAAATTGGATATTTCAATTTTCGCCCCCCGATATTAACCGAACCTTGTACACTTACAGAGGATTTGAAATTAGAAGATAATGGGAAAAATTTACCCACAGTTCTACAAAATTTTTACAATGAATTCCCTACAAAGTTTATGGAATATGTAGAAACCATTAATAATCTTTATCCGCAGTATAAATTCGTTAAATTGAAACTTATTCCCCCAACTAAAATTTATTTTTATTTGGAAGACAAGGAGGAAAAAAAATTTCCAATGTGGATATTATCGGATGGTTTAATTAAATGCCTAGTTATACTCTATCTCTTTTATTCCCCCAAACCTCATTCAATTCTACTATTTGAAGAGCCAGAAGCCTCCATCCATCCCTATTTACTCGGTCGCATATTTGATTTTATTCTTACATTATCCGATAAAACACAAATTTTTATCGCTACACATTCTCCTTATTTTCTTAACAGTGCTACAATTAATGACCTAATTTATATTTATAAAAAGGGAGGTTCAACAGAAGCAAAGAGGATAAATCAATCAGATATTCCAAAAGAATTACAAAAAGAATTCAAACCGGGAGAATTATATTATTCAGGTTTTTTAGATCCTGAAGAATCTAAAAATAGAAAGCAATAGAATTTTCCGAAATAAAACACTTGCGGAGTTTTTAAATGTCTTATTTATTTTTAGTTGAAGATGAGCTCTATCAAATATTCAATATTCTATTGGATAGAATCTTTTCAGAAAATCTAACAAGTAACAGACCGAATAGAAAAATCAAGCGGGTACCTCAGGGTGTTATGGCAAACCCCTCCAAAATTGAGCGGATTATAGATTCATACCAACAAATTAATAAAGTCTTTATTCTTCGAGATTCAGAATGCACCCCACATGATGTTACCAAATCATTTTTAGAAGACAAATATGTATTGTAACCCATGCAATCGAGAGTTGGCTTCTTTATGATGAAGAACCGCTAATGCAAATATTTAGAACAAATGATTACACATGTCCTAGAACCATTGAGGTTGAAGATGCAACAAATGACTGCTGTCATCCAAAACGATTCATTAGAAATGAATTTAGAAGATATAATAAAGATTTTAGTATTAGTTATCATGGAGAACGAATTGCGCGAGAATTAAATTTTCAAAAATTAGAACGAAGCCACAGTTTTAGAGAATTCAAAGAAAATTTGCTTAGAGATTTGATGATAATAAATTAATTCTAATAAAGAAACTAGCTTTCTAGTCATCTAAATCACCTTTGAATTGGTACTGTTTAACGGGTGCCTCGGATCAGGGCCCCACACGAAGAACAGTAACTTGAATCCTCCCGATCTATTTTGATATGGCATTTTGGACAATTCTTTTCAATTAATATTCCTGACTGGGTGCTGTTGATAATATTCGGAATGCTTTCTAAAGAGGTTCTTATTACATTTTGAATTTTTACTGTCTTTTCTTCTTTATCTTGATCAGGAATTGATTGCATATATATTGCCGTTAGCTCAAGCAAAAAATTCTCGATAAATTTTAACTGATCTAAAAAGTTTTTGTTTACTTTCGTTTTGATTATCTCTGCTCCGGCTTCAGTGAGAAAGTAGAGTTTTATAATAGGTCCCAGTGGACTCTTAACCCCTTCTGTATCAAGGAAGCCTCTTCGTTTTAATTTTGATAATAACGGATAAATGGTAGTGTCTTTAGCGATCCAAGTACCTGCAAAATGTTTGTTTAACTTTTCAATGAGATCATATCCTGAGATACGTTTAGCAAATATATTTTCCAAAATAGTGAATTCTAGGGGACTGAGTTTATTATTTTCTAAATCTTGGGAGATCATTTTTTTAATTTCTGGAGAAATATCCGCCATAAGATCTAGAATTTTATTTAACCACATTTTCTTTCGTGCTTCCCCTTATTCCTTCTTTCGATTCCGCATTTTTTGGATTTCCTTTTCGATTGCGCGTTCCTTTCTTGAAGTTTTAACTTCCTTTTTCTCTGATTTTCCACTAGAAAGTAAGAGCGTTATAACTATATGCACCACGAGCCCTATACTCCAGAAAAGGGCAGGGTAAATCACCCAGTCAAGTGATCCGGATGTCATATAATTAGTAACGACCAGTAAAGGCATCCCGAATACCCATGCGGTGAAATGAAACAGAATACCGCGTATCGCATATCGTGTCCCGCGAGCATAAAGAATATAGGCCATCATGTGTATTGCCAAACCTATTAACCAACCTAATAACGGATAAAATGCCCACCATAAATCCGGTGTAAAAATAGTATTGATTATAAACAGAAATATATTTGATAAAATGTAGATTATTGCATGTATTTTTACGGAATATCGAAAGGTTACCTTTTGGGCAGCAATTTTTCGCAAACTTTCTTCTGAAATTTCAATTTCTTCACTCATTTTCAATAAACGCCTTCATTTTGCTTTAGAGGGGATAGTTCGTTAGATAATAAGTTCACTTGTTGTACAACAATATAAACTTGTCGTCTGACAATTCCTCACTATAAAATAATTGTTAAAATTTGCGTAAGGATTCGGAAAGGCTTATTATAGATCATCCTTTATTTTAGAATATAAATGTTTGATCTATTGAAATTTGCATTAATTAAATGAGAGCCTTTCAATAAATACTTCTGTATGAAGTAGACAACTTTATGCCTTATTCAATTCTGTTCAAGTACATCATAATATGTAAAAATTGCCAATTTCTTTTTGTATTTCCAAATCTTTAAACATGATTATGGAACACGCGACATTTTCAGCGGGTTGTTTTTGGGGCGTGGAAGCCGCTTTTCGTAGAGTTAAAGGCGTCGTTAATACAATAGTTGGCTATACCGGGGGTACTTATAAAAATCCCACATATTCAAAGGTCTGTGATGGCAAGACAGGACATGCAGAGGCGGTCCAAATTGAATACGATCCTAAACAAGTCACCTATGAGGAACTTCTTGAAGTTTTTTGGGCAATTCATAACCCGACCACATTAAATCGGCAAGGACCCGATGTGGGAGAACAATACCGATCTGCAATTTTTTACCATAATGAGGAACAGAAGAAAAAAGCCCTTGCTTCGAAAGAAAAACGTGAAAAAGAAAGGGTATTTAAAACCCCCATCGTAACAGCAATTGTCCCTGTGAAAGAATTCTATCCTGCAGAAGAGTATCATCAGCAATATTATGAGAAACTCGGTGTGAAAGGCTGCGGATGCCATAGCTGTTAGGAATAGGTATTTACTTGAATACTTAAGAAGGAGGGCGATTATTCCTTTTTTTGAGGAATCGCAGTGTCACAAAATAATCGCATTTTATTCATTAATCCAATACGAATTAGACCAGTAGTAGGACCCATTGCCTTTGATTATCTTGGTTATGCAGTAAATCGAGCAGGATATGAGATAGATCTTATGGATCATTCATTCATTGATCTTACAGCTGCGCTCAAATCATATTTTAATGAAAAGTCACCACTGGCTATTGGAATTACGGTCCGAAATACTGATACGTGTCTGTTTCAAGGGTCGGCGTTTTTTTTGGATAATATAAAGGAGTTAATAGCCTATCTGAAGTCGATTCAAATGGCGCCTATTATTTTAGGTGGGGTGGGATTTTCAATAGCCCCGACAGCAATCATGAATTATTGTGGAGTCGATTTGGGAATTCAAGGGGATGGGGAAGATGCCCTTCCTCTTCTTTTGAAAACTCTCGAAACAAATCGTGATTTTACCAAAATTCCAAACCTCATTTATCGGAAAAATGGTAATTTGATTCAGAATCCCATTAAATTTGCTGATATAACAGAATTTCAGCCACCCCGGGGCGTAATCGATAATCCACGGTATTTCAATGAGGGGGGACAAGGAAATATTGAGACTAAACGAGGATGCGATCAAAAATGCATCTATTGCGCAGATCCCATTGCGAAGGGGCGTAAAATTCGAGTAAGAGCGCCACAATCACTCTGTGCGGAGTTTAAAATGTTAATTAAGCAGGGGGTTAATTGCTTTCATTTTTGTGATGCGGAATTTAATAATCCCCTAAAGCATGCAAAAGAAGTATGCCGAGCCATTATTGCGGAAGGATTAGAGAGCCAGATGAACTGGTATACGTATTGCGCTCCGAAACCGTTTGATGAAGAGTTGGCTGAATTGATGAAAGCGGCTGGCTGTGTGGGAATTAACTTTGGGGTGGATAGCGGGGATGATGAAGTACTCCGCCAATATCGGCGATCGTTTCTTAAATCCGATATTATTCGGACAGCTCAAATTTGTAAATCGAATAAAATTATTCTAATGTACGATTTATTGATAGGCGGGCCGGGCGAGACGAGAGCCTCTATAAAAAATACGGTTGCGTTGATGAAGGAACTACAGCCCCATCGGGCCGGGCTATCCATCGGAGTTCGGGTCTATCCCCGGACTGAACTGGCTCAACGCATTCAGGAAGAAGGTCCGCTTTCACAAAATCCTAATTTATATGGAATGAAAGAGAATAATCCTGACTTTTTGAAACCCCTTTATTATCTTTCCACTGAAATAGGAGGGGATTCGGTTTTTGCTTATATTTCTCAACTTGTGAGAAAGGATCCCATGTGGTTTTTTGCAGATCCAGCAGATCAAGAGGTAAATTATAATTACAATGAGAATTTAGTCCTAGTAGAGGCTATTAAAAAAGGATACCGGGGTGCGTATTGGGATATTTTAAGGAAAATTAGTAAAAAACCAGGATTTAACATTTAAATAGCGGAAAAGTAAGTCAGTAGACTCATCGTGATCCTCTAATTCTTGAAGATAAAAATCGACACAATTTTTTTTAATTATTATTCGAATCTTAATTGTATGCATAAAAAACAGAAACCTGTCTGCTAAGTAAGCGGGCAGGTGCTAACGTACGCGCTGGCAAAACCGTTAAATATACTCATTGTCAGGAGGAGTAATTTGATCTAGCTTTAATTGAAAAAGAAAGGTGGTGCCTTTATTTAATCCATCGGATTCCACCCATATATTCCCTCCATAAATATCAATAATATTTTTACAGATTGCCAAGCCGATTCCAATACCATCTACATTCATTTGCTCAGATGATTTCAATTTAATGAATCGCGTAAATAATTTAGGAAGATCTTCTTTAGCAATCCCAATACCAAAATCGCGTATGGAAACCGTCCATAATCCATTTTTGATGATAGATCTGATGATGATTTTTCCACCTGAAAAAGAAAATTTGATGGCATTTGAACATAAATTTTTGATAACGCTGGTTATTTGCTCCTGATCAAAAACTAGTTCCTCATCTGGATGAAATTCTTCCTCAATTATTAATTGTTTTTCTGCTATTAAGGGTGCTAATTCATTTTTAAGATCCTTACAGATATTAGAAAGACGAAATTTGTCTTTTATAAATGGGACACGCCCGGATTTTAATCTTGAATAGGCTAGAATCTCATTTACCAAGTGTTCTAACCGCTGTTCATTCCTCAAAATGGTTTGCAAATCTGCTAGTTGGTTTTTATTCAAATTGTTAGATTGTAAGAGCAGCTCGGTGAATCCCTTAATTGCGGTAAGCGGGGTACGATATTCATGCGAAATATCTGCATAAAATTCATCTTTCAAGCGATCCACTTCTTTCAACTCTTTTATTATTCTCGTTTTGTTTTCTTCTGCAATTTTGCGAGCAGTTACATCATTTGCAATTATTTGAAACCCAACAATTTCACTTTCCTTTCTTAATAATGAAATTAAAATATTCACCCAACGATGTTCCCCCGTTTTTGTAATTATTTCAAAGTCGAAAGGTTTAACCTCTAATCCTTTTGATAGCATCTTATATTGATTCATTAATCTTGGCAACTCTTTGGGATCTAAAGTCATCAAATCTTCAAAGTGTTTCCCGATGATTTCTTCTTTGGGATAATCAATTAATTCCTCAATAACTTTATTGCAATCAATAATGACTCCAGATTTATCTATTATTGTGATAAATACTGGAGAATTATCAAATAAAAAATGATATTTTTCTTCTGATTCTAATAATTGTTGTTCAACTTGTTTCAAATCAGAAATATCAGTCAAACATCCAACAATTTCTAAGGGGTTACCCTTAGTATCATATAGTAGCTCCATTTTATCTGAAATCCAGATGTATTTACCATCCTTACATTTAAAACGATATTTGTAATCGTGAATCTTCTTCTGAAACAACTGAGGAACTTCCTTGAATACGATGCTTCGGTCCTCAGGATGAACATGAACAATCCAAAAATCCGGATTGTTTATGAAATCTTTTGAATCATAGCCAGTCATATCTTTGACATTCTCGCTTATGAAGGTTGATGGGTAATTACCACTTGGCATAGCACTATAAATCACTGCGGGACTTGAATTTAATAAGTATTGCAACCGTGAATTTGTCTTAATTATCTCAAGTTCTATTTTTTTGCGATCCTTTTCCATTTGTTTTTGTTCGGTAATATCAGTAACAAATGCTAATGCCCCCATATAATTCCTACTTTCATCCATAATTGGCGATGTCCCTACTCTTGTATAAATTCGTGATCCATCTTTTCGAAGAAATTCAAACTCATGACTTTCTTTGATACCTTGTTTTCGACGTGCTACAAGTTTTTCAGCTATTTTTATGCTATCCTCATCCATAAATAGAAATAAAGATTTACCAAGCATTTCATCTATAGTATATCCTAGCATTTCAGCCATAGTTTGATTGATAAAGGTGGTTATTGCATTGCTATCAATAACCCATATCCCCTCTTGTGCATCTTCCATAAGTTGTCTATATTTTTTTTCAGATTCTCTTATCTTATTTTCAGCAAGTTTGCGCTCGGTGATGTCGCGTACTAAACTCACCCACCCGATTCGTTCCCTTTCTTCATTTAGCAACTGTGAAACGGAGTGTTCAGAATAGAAAGTAGACCCATCCTTACGTTTCATCTGAAATTCGGAAAGGTGGAATGATATGGGCTTCGTTTCCATTGCCTGATAAAGCATTGATTGAAATTTCTTGAGAGATTCGGCATTAACATGGAGGAAGGCAGTGGAATTTCCAACTATTTCTTCTTTCTTATACCCAAATATCTGTACTACTGCGTTATTACAGTCAAGGATTTTTGGCGGATTACTCGCATCAAGAATGAAAATAGCGTCCAAGAGACTATTGAAGGTATTGTTTAGAAGAGTATGTTGAAGTTTCAGCTGATATTTTGCTTCTTTCTCGCCCGTTATATCTTGACTAATTATTTGAATTATAGTTTGATTTTCGTGTTGAATAAGCGAATAGTGAAGATTAACCCAGATTAAACTCCTATCTTTTTTGTATGCTTGAAGTTCAAGCTGCCCTTCAGCTTCACCATTTAATATCTCCTCATGCTTTTTTGTTAAAATTGGTAAAAACTTTTCGGGATAAACAACTATTTGTTTAAAATGTTTCCCCACAAGATCTTCTTTAGTATACCCAAGAATTTTTTCAGTGGGGACATTGGAATGGACTATCGTGCCGTCTAACTTTGCCCAAACAATGGAGAAAGGCATTTTATCAAAAAAAATGGGATAAGGTTGAGTAAAATCTATCATTAAAAACCCCACAATATAGTGAATTATCTTATCCTTAATCTAAGGAGTTTTGAGAAATAATTAGCTAATAAGGTATTAATAATTTAGCATGGTAAATAAATAGTTACGGATTCATATTAGGAGGAGTTTGATCGAGTTTTAATTGAAAATTGAAAGTAGCTCCTTGATTCGGTCCATCGGATGCAACCCAGATTTTTCCTTCGTAAAGGTCGATGATTCTTTTGCAAATAGCAAGTCCTAAACCAATACCACTCAGATTCATTCCCTCTCCTGTATTTAATCGAGTGAAACGAGTGAAGATTCTAGGAATATCTTGCTTGGCAATACCGATACCTTGATCTTGCATGGAGAAAGTCCAGGATTCGCCATCAATGGTAGATCTGATAATAATTTTTCCTTCTTGAAATGAAAATTTGAGGGCATTGGTGAGGAGGTTCTTAATAACCTTGGTAATTTGGTCTTTATCAAATAGGAGCATCTCATCGGATTTAAGATTTTCTTCAATAATTAATTGTTTCTGATTGATAAGGGGTGCTAATTCTTGTTTTAATTCATTTAGGATTTCAGAGAGGCGGAATGATTCTTTTTTAAAAGAGATTTTTCCAGATCCCAATCGAAAATATTCTAATATTTCATTTATAAGGCGGTCTAACCGGGCTTCATTTCGTAAAATCGTTTGGATATCTTGCCGTTGGATTTCCTCTAGATTTGAAGCTTGGAGAAGGATGTCCGAGAAACCTTTAATAGCTACAAGGGGAGTCCGTAATTCATGCGAGATATCGGCGAAAAACTCGTCTTTCATTCGATCTAATGCTTTTAATTCTTCATTTTGCTGTTGAATTGTTTCCACTAATTTTTTCATTGATTCTTCTGCTTTTCGGCGCTCTGAAATGTCTCTCATAATTAAGATAATTTTTGATTGATGAGTCTTATCTTTATAGAGCTGGCCCGTTAATTCAAACCAAATATAAAAACCGTCTTTATGTTTTAAGCGCGTTTCAACGCGTCCTTTGCCGCTTTTTAATCCTTCTAAGGCAATTTTCATGACCTGTTCGATATCATCTGGATGAACGAGTTTCATCCCATCCTTTCCAAGAACATGCTCCTCTAAATATCCTAATATTTTAATAAATTGGGGGTTAGCATAATCATACTTGTATTTCATATTTACAACACAAATTAAATCACTCGCATTTTCCGCAATTACTCGAAATTTTTCCTCGGATTCCCGTAATTTTTCCTCAGCCTCTTTTTGTTCGAGAAAGTTTTTCAAACGGACACCAATTTCTTTTAATAGAATTATTTCTTCTAGAATAAATGGAATTTCGTTGGTATAATAGACTTCAATTAAAAGATCCTTTGCCACTGGATATGCCACCGAAATTTTCCATTCGGTTTCTTTGAAATTATTCGTTTTATATTCCTTTTTGTCATAGCGTAATCGTACGCAAATTAATTCGGAAAATTGGAACGCCGATATAATTCGGGTTAAAATTGTTTGAAAAAATTTATCGGCTATAATATTAGTCGCTTCAAAAATATTGGAAATTTCGTAAAGACATCTTAATTCCTTGATGCGTTCCCTAAGGAGCCCCTCATTTTCCAGAAGTGCTATTTCAATTTTTTTTCGCTCCGTAATATTCACTACTATAGAACGGCTTTCTAATACTTGTCCTGTGTCATCTATCAATGGATTGACGGATAGGAGACCGTAGAATTTATTACCATCTTTTCGCTGATAAACCATCTCCTCATTTTCCCAAGAAATACCAGCCCTAAATTTTTGGAATAATTGTTTTGCTTTCGCCTTCGATTCTTCTGTATATATATCAAGAACCTTCATATCTTGCAATTCATCTAAGGAGTAACCCGTAAAATCCGCTGCGGCATTGTTAGCTTTTCTAATTAGACCATCAATACCAACAGAAAAATAAGCAACAGGGGCACTGTTATATAAATCTTGGTATTTTTTCTCTGATTTTTTAAGGGCTTCTTCTACCATTTTTTGATTAGTAATATCTCTCATTAACCCTATAAATTTGATTCGGCCTTCTTTTTCAATTAGATTGCCCCGCCCAGAAACATGTCTATAGTGCCCAGCTTTATGTCGGACTCTAATGTCAGCTGAGACAATATCTTTAGTGTTCAACGCGTTTTTAATCGATTCAGCAATCAACCGTAAATCCTCGGCATGAATAAATGTAAGACCGTCTATTATATCTACCACATTCTG
>CAYGYC010000156.1:0-10087 GCA_964353755.1 uncultured archaeon
TCTTGTTACTTTTAGTAATGAGTTTACAAGAAATAAGGAAACAAATGCCTGATATCTTCGAAAAGGTCAAACGGGACGTTGAAAAGGAGATTGGACGCCATCGAGCGGGTTTGTCTCTAGGTTTAATAGAGATGGGGTTGTTTCAAGGGGGGTTCATCGGGGGCATGTTTATCACTGGAGGCACGATGATTCTGATGAATGTGACACCCTTGCGAGTCATTGTAGAAGCACAATCTGAGGAAATTAGAAGAGCATATGTATATCATATCCTACTTCATGAGTATCTTCATTCTTTAGGCTTCTGGAATGAATCCCAGGTTCATCAGCTAACATTAGAAATTTCAACAGGCGTTTTTAAAGATTCAAGACACCCAGCGGTACTCATTGCGAAAAACGGGTTACGGAGTTGTTTTCCTAATCTGCCACTGATTTATGCTCCGCAGGACCTTGATCCGCGTGGGAGATGGCATATTGAACTGCTTAGAGACTTCGATCGGAGCAGTTATGGCTCATTTTATACGTAATCTTATTCCATACCCAAATAGAGAAAATTATTCTTCAAAATAAAAAAAGAAGGAAAAATGATAAAAAAAGGGGGAGTGTATCATTTTCTTTAAGATTTTATATAGTGGACAAATTCTTCGTCAAAGGATACATTTATGCGTTTAACCTCAGTTTCGCCCTTTAATTGGATTTTTTGCTTCTTAAAGCCAATTCCGAGTAATTTCGCTCGCTCGGCCCAATTTTTTGCGGCGGGGATTGCTCCGACTTTGAAGACTAAATCATAGAAGCCTTCCCCATTATATTCGAAGAGGACAGGGATATTCAAGGGCGCATTCACATCCAGCGTGTAATTTAGAAATTTGAACAAGAACGGCTTTAATCCCGTTTTCATAGAAGAGTAGTACATAAAATTTTTTTCCGGCTCATATTCGCGGATGGCATTGGGGTCGGCGAGAATTGCATTTCGTTTTTCGGCAGGGATTTGGTTCAAACGCTGTTTGACTTTTTCAATTTTGGACGGATCTAGCTCATCTGTTGGAACATTGGCTTCGCGAATTAGCCTGACTACATTATCTGCTAACTTTCCAAAGTAGGCAATGTAATAGGTCTCAAATAAGAGGTCCAAATGTCCGAATTCGTCAATTATTTCGCCCACATCTGTATCGGGAATACTTTTAAATGAAAGCGAGGGCAAGCCTTCGGGGGTTAACTTAGCTACAGATAAGTGAAATCCGACCAGATTTAACTCATATTTTGATCGATTGGTTAAGGTCACCTCACCCAGAACAAAGCTTTTCTTTTCATGGGTAACGCGCTCAACTTCTCTATAGTCGATATCAATGATCGGCGTGAGTTCGCCAACGAATTCCAATTTCCTTAATTTTTGCTCTTTGCGATAGTTACTGATATTCCATAGAATTGAAACCATACCGATTAAACCACCGATCGCACCAATAATACTAAAAATCATATAAGGATCGACCTGCATAGTGTGCTCACCTTTTTATTTTTTTCAGACAAGGAAAATCTTTAACCATTGGTTAATTTAGGACCTATTAAAGGCTTTTGTATATGTTAAAGTACCAAATAACCACGTATTAACTAGAAGATCGTTGAATCCAACAGCCTGGGTCACTTCCAGTTAAATGGCCACAATCTAAAAAAGCGAGCAGTCGACAACCTGCATGGCAAATAGATAAATGTTGGCAATTTTTGCAATGGCCTTGAATTTGCTCATTAAAATTATTATAAAAATTTCGGAGTTTTTGTAAAGTTGGAGAATTATACCAAATATCCCGGAATGATTGCTGATAGATATTCCCACAGATTAATTCAGGCAATCGCATACCAGTACAGGCTAAGACATCCCCATTGGCGGTAATGACACCAATTTCCCTTCCGGCTTTACAGGGAGAAAAATCTTCATCAGTTCCCCATACAATGTAAGGTGCTTCAGAATAATACCGAACTGCAACTCCTAAGTTTGAAGATAGTTGCTTAACTTTTTCAAATACGGCCTTATGTTGCTCGGGAGTTATATCAATATCTTCTATTTCGGTTATTGCCCTGCCAATTTTTACAAATCGAAACACAAACCAATCATAAATGCCTAGATCCGAGGCAATTTCCATTATTTTATGTACTTCTTGCCAATTCTTCTGATGAATTGTTGTGCTGATCCCGGTGCGGATTTTCGCTTTCTGGAGATGATAGAGCGCCTCTATGGCTTTATAATAGGAGCCCGAAAAAGTTGTAAGCCAATCGTGTGTGGCGGGATAATAACCATGCAAACTGATTATTGCATAATCTATTTTTAGGGCTGAAAATTGTTTAATGGCATTAGAATCAATAAGCAATCCATTGCTGTTAATTATAATTTTAAATTTTTTTTTAAAAAGACGAATAAGCTCAAAAATATTGGAATGTAAGAGGGGTTCCCCTCCTGAGATTGAAATGACAGTGATTCCCATTGATTTAAAATCGGATATCAGTTTTTGAGCGGTACTTAGCGAAATTTCAGTGGGTTCCGAGGTCCCAGCATTAGCATAACAATGTTTACAGGTAAGATTGCACGCATTTGTACATTCCAATTGAACAATTTTCGGTAATGGAATCGAATTATTCATCTTTTTCTTCGACTTTTTTCTTTAACCTTTCCGCTAAATCAGAATCGTCATCGCGGAACCTCATACAAGGGATACATGAACGTTCAATATCCAAGGGTCTTCCTCGAACCTTTTCGCTCTTCTCCTTTTGTTTTGGTTCCTCTTTTTTCACTGGTTTCGTTTTATTCAGGGAAGTCAGTTTTTGTCCACAATTGGGGCAGTATTTCCCATCTGTTTTCGTTACCCAACAGGAATTACAGACGATTTTTTGACAATGAACACACCAATTCATCATTGTTTCAATGGGAGGGATATCTTTTGAACAAATTCCGCATTTAAACGGTTCGGAATCAACCGCTTTTACCTTATCTTTCTCAGAATCTTTATCTTTCTTCCTGAAAAATCTCATTTTTACACGACCTTAAATTGGGTTTTTTACATTTTTTATTCCTTAGATAGACTTTTCCTATATTATTTTCGGTTCTATCTAGAGAATGAAAAACTGAAGATTTATCAGTAAATGCATCCTTTACCATTAAGATTTCGTTTCATTTGCTCTTTTATTTCATAGTTGATCTAATTATTTTAGATAATATTTCGTTAAATGAATATTTAGCGGATATTAATTTATAAAACCAATATTTGGAAAAATCGGCTTGACATTTATCTTTAATGCTATTTATTTTTGATTTTATGGGAGAAGAGATTTCAATATCTAAATTATAAAGATAAAGAATACGAAGATCACAAATAGTATTAGTAATATTGATAGTTTCTGCCTCATTTACTAGATCAAGAAATTCTATTTTTCCTTGGGCAACGCTTTGAATTTCTTCAATATCACATTCGAGATATTTTGAAGGAGTTAAAATTTGCTTGAAATAAGGGAAGACCTGTCGCCTTGTAAAGGGATATTGAATACCTTCATTAGAAAAAAGAATTTCTATTCGCAATTCATAAATTCGGGGTAAAAAACCAAATTCTTTTTTTAAATTGATAAGATAACGTGCGACCTGAACCTCATTGGAGGGCAATCCAATTTTTGTTAAATAATCAGGGAGCGGGGTTCCCACAAAATAGGTAGGGATTATCCTCTTTAAAAAGAGGATTTGGGGGTAAAGCGCTTGACGTTTTGTATCCGATAAAATCTCACCTATTCCGATTTCGATATCATTAATAGACACTGGAATGAGACTTTGATCCGCAAGCATTTTTTCGCGAAGGCCGACAAGTATATCAAGAAGTTCTCGTTTATTTTGAATGCTTTCCCGTAGAACAGAATCAATATCAATAGATAAACGCGCTTCGGTAGGATCAATATAGACCTGATTGATCATCGACCCACCAATAAAAGTCTGTTTCACATCAGCTTTCATCAGTTGATAAATTGAATCATATAGCGCGATGGTTCGTTCGAGAATATCGGGACGAAAATTAATTCTATTTGCAAGGTCAATGATGTTTTGTTGAGTAAGATTTTTTGGATCCCATGTATTATATATAAACCACATTTTACCATGCCTGCTTCTGAGCAATTCCATTACATAATAATACTCTAAAACATGATGTCTGTACGTCCTGTGTAAATTTAAGGTCCTGTCTTTGGGTTGCGCTCTTTGGATGAAAAAGGTCAGCTGGATATAACTGTCCGCCCAATATTCGCGCACAGGAGAAGAGGTAATGAATCCGATAGAGAGCCAAATCCCCCCACTGTGTTCTCACTAATCTTGCGAGCTTTTTCCAATTTAAATCTTCAACTAATAAAAAGTATAAAATTTCAATGTTATTAGGATCCAATTCGTAGGCAGCAATGCTATCACAGACTGCCTGTTCACTAGTAGCTTTATTGATTCCTTCCAACGTATCATAATAAAAATCACAATTACGTACATCTTTTTTAATAATAGTAAAATTCCAACGGTTAATAAAACAATTTTTCAATAATTCTGCAGTGCTATATTCGGTTGGGTCAACTGCTACCGTAAACCCATCTGGATAGCAGATATCCCAGCTCATTTCTTTGATGGCATAGGTCCCAGTAACATAATAATTCTTTAAAAAACATTTCATCGCTTCTATTGGTGTTGAATCAATAACGCCATTAATTTTTAGATACTGATTCAAAAGTTGTCTGTAAATTTCTATTAAGGGATTATCGCTATTGATTTGATATTTTTTTCTTTTGCCTGAGATTCCTTTTACTGCCTCTATAATC
Organism: uncultured archaeon; assembly: GCA_964353755.1. Taxonomy (GTDB): domain Archaea; phylum Asgardarchaeota; class Lokiarchaeia; order Helarchaeales; family HEL-GB-A; genus CAYGYC01. The sequence goes on from CAYGYC010000156.1 coordinate 4,825, forward strand.
AATCCGTATCGTACTAAAATGGGAATTTGGCGCCAAACTTCGGAAACACTAATTTTCGCCAGCTTGGCAATTGTATAAACACCTAATCCCACTTTATTCTGCAGTAAAATTTCAATTATTTTATTTTTGATTGTTGTATTTATGATATTCATTTTAATCGCGTAGTAAAAAAATATGATTCTTGAAATTAAAATCTTTTGGTTTTCCAAAAGAAAATTAGAACAAAAAGTAATAAATTCTCCGTTTAAAATTACAGTGATAGTAAATCTAATTATGTCGAGATTACTGGAGCCATGAAAGTATGGAAAAAGCAAAAACGGAATCAAGTTGGATAGAACGTGCCTACAATAAACTCACCGCACCTAGAACCATCCGATTCTGCGGCTTTGCCGTAATGGTTGGTTATATTGGTTTATTAATTATTGGTGTAATTATTGCGGCAACATTGGATCCGGAGGGGTACACTGTTTGGGATAACTGGATTAGCGATCTTGGCAGTATTGAAAACACACCTGCTCCCTATCTCTATGATATCGCTTGTGGGGCAGCAGGGATCTTATCTATGCCGTTCATTTTTTATCAAGAAAAATATATCGCGCCCATTCCGCGTTCTCCAGAAGAGTTACCCGCACCGCCTCGCATGACCTATCGGACGATGGGATTGGCTTTCTTTTTCAGCATGTTAGGCAATTTCTTCTATATCTTCGTGGGTATTTTTAGCGGAGACCGGAATTATTTTGATTTACATAATATCTTTTCTTACTTAACATTTGGATTCTATGCCTTCGGAACTCTCTTTCTGGGATTCACGCTCATGACCACCCGGCAAAATATTGTCCCACGACCCTTCAACTTCATCATCGGCCCAATTGGGATGATCGCACCCATTTCAGTGGCAATATTAAACGTAATCGATTCAACCCCAATACGCGAATGGGGATTGTTATGGGCGATAATGGGATTTGTCATTCCAGTTTTCTTATTTACATTAATGCATGCTCAGAAACAAATTAAAAATGAGAAGTGAATGATTGGAGAAAGAAAATATGGAAAAGAAAGAAGAAAAACGGAATTGGATAGAACGCGGATATGCCTTCTTGACGGAACCAAAAATTATTAAAATCTGCGGTTATAGCACACTCGTATCATTCTTTGGATTGCTAGTTATTGCCGTGATTATAGCATCTATATGGGGCCCTGAAGGTTATAACATAGTAGATAACTGGATATCCGATCTTGGCAGTTTTAATTATACCCCCGCCCCATTTCTTTTGGATACCGCAGTTATTAGCGCGGGAATATTACTGATCCCCTTCTATTTTTACCTAGAAAAATATCTAGCCCCTATCCCCCACGTTCCCGAAGATCTACCCGCACCAGCTCGCATGACTTACCGATTAATGGCGCTTAACTTCTTTTTCAACTGTCTTGGAACAATAGGATTATTGGGAGTAGGTATTTTCAGTGAGGATCGAGATATTGCGGGTTTGCATTTTATATTCTCAGCACTTTTATTTGGATCTTTTGCAATAGGGTCAATTTTTCTTGGATTACGAATTACGCTATTGAAACAAGCAATTATTCCTAGGCCATATAATTTCATAGTAGGCATATACGGAATTTTTGTACCATTCACCGTTGGCGCATTTGCCGTCTTTAATCTATCGCCGTTATGGGAATGGATACTCTTCTTTGTACTCTTAGGATTAATTCTACCCATGTTTCTAGCCGCTTTAAGACACGCTGAAAATCAATTAGAAACAAAAGTGTAAAATTTTGCAATTAAAATACCTCTTTTTTTTAATAAATCATTATTTCCACGGTTTCTAAATCCAAAGGGAAGAAATAGAAGTTAAGTCCATGCCGAGTGATTTAAAATGGCATTTGTGGGACATACTCCCTGACATTGAGTGCACTCAGTACATTCCCCAATATTTTCTGCAACGACTTTTCCCTCGACAAGTTCATAGACATTAACAGGACATATTTCAACACAAGCTTCTGCGCCTATGCAAAGATCTAAATCGACTTCCACCCATAAAACGCCTTTTTGCCATTTCTTTATCTTTGTCATCCTATATCACCATATAATTTTATCTTGGTATGAGAAAAGGTTATGATTTAAATATGCATGCCAATTTTTGCCGCATTAAATTTCTAATTTCTAGGACGTTCAGGACTTATCATAGGTTCAATTTTTACTCGCCATATTATGAGGAAGAGCATGCTAAAATAAATGGCTCCGATTAAAAGACAAACAAATAAATTCCAGAAGGCGAGAAGCCCGATAAGAATTATACCGCCTCCAATGAGAGTAATATAAAGATAAGATTTTGAGAAAGAAAGTTTTTGGGCTATTATAATCATTGAGATGATGTAGAGAAAGCCTAACCCTGCCCCCAGAAAGCCAATTTTAAACGAAGCACAGAAAGAGGCAAAAAAAGGATCATAGATCCAATAAGAGGCGGGATTATGTAACATAATGAGTAAATTGAGGTTTTCAATGGCATCGGAAATTCCCGCCATTAAAAAAGTAACGGTCATAGCCAACCCTATTCTTTGGAGTTTTCCTTCCGCTTTTCGGGAGACCAATAAAATACATTCTGCTCCAAATAAAACATAGAATAGAATATATAAATAATCGAGATATGTCAGAAACGTTTGTTGTTGCATTTCAACGGTGCCCCACGCCGTAAAAATGGTATCAATGGTAGCAGGGGTCCATGCAAGTTCAAAATTTAGAACTCCGTACCCCATTGTTTGCAGCAATCTGAGCTCATTGAAGCAAAAAATGAGTGTTAATACGAGAAAGGGAATAAGAATAATTAATGTGGCGATGAGTAACGTCCGCATTTTTGGAAATTCTTTCAATTTGTCCAAAATCATATGCGCTTATACCTCGATTTATTCTAGAATAATTAGCAAAGATTTAGAAAGGCGAGGGCGCTTTATAAACGCCGAAGACACTACGGAGGACATCGCAAATCTCTTGGATAGTTGCATAACTTTTTACAGTTTCAATCATAATGGGCATGATATTTTCGGAGGATTGTGCTATTCGTTTTAATTCTTTCAATTTTGCTTGCACTAATCTTTCATCGCGCGCTTTTTTCAATTCTTTCAAGGAACTCACAGCCCGTGTTTCAATGTCTTTATCTAAGGTGAAGAGGTTTAATTTTAGCGGTTCATCGATTTGAAAAATATTGACACCAATTACTTTTTCATCGCCGGATTCAATCTTTTTTTGGTTAAGATAGGCACTTTCTGCAATTTCTTTTTGAATATATCCCCGCTCAATGGCACTGGGCATGCCGCCCATCTCATCAATCTTTTGAATGTATTTCAGGGCTTCGTCTTCCAGTTTGGACGTGAGATATTCGATATAATAAGATCCCCCTAAAGGATCAGCCACATCAATCACGCCCATCTCATAAGCGAGAACTTGTTGCGTTCGGAGAGAGAGACGGACGGATTCCTCCGTAGGGATGGCAAGAGCCTCATCAGGACCGCAAGCATGGAGAGATTGAGTTCCGCCCAAGATAGCCGCCAAAGCTTCGATAGCTACCCGAACAATATTGACTTGCGGCTGCTGCGCGGTTAAGGTGCCGCCAGCAGTTTGCGTATGGAATCGTAACATAAAAGAATTGGGATTCTTTGCCTTAAATCGCTCTTTTACAATTTTCGCCCATAATTTTCGAGCGGCTCGGAGTTTAGCCACTTCTTCAAAGAAATGCCGATGAGTGCAGAACATGAAAGATAAGCGGGGAGCAAAATCATCAATATTAATCCCCCGTTTGAGTACCTCTTGGACATAGGTAATCCCATCAGCCAGGGTAAACGCAATTTCTTGAATAGCGGTGGCTCCTGCTTCGCGCATGTGATACCCACAAATACTAATGGTATTAAAGCGTGGCAAATTTTTCGAGCAGTATTCAATTATATCCGCCGTTAAACGCAAAGCGGGTTTGGGAGGAAAAATATAAGCGCCACGTGCAACATATTCCTTTAAAATATCGTTTTGGACGGTTCCTGTCAGCTTATCAGGGGAGACCCCTTGTTTTTCACCGACGGCAATATACATGGCTAATAGAACCACCGTAGGCGCATTGATAGTCATACTGGTAGATACCTTATCTAGGGGTATATCCTTGAAAACGACTTCAAAATCTTTTAAGGAATTCACCGTGACGCCTACTCGACCGACTTCCCCATAGGCTAAGGAATTATCGGACGTGTAACCCATTTGAGTGGGTAGATCGAATGCGACTGAAAGTCCCATTTGACCCTCTGAAATTAAATATTTGAACCGCTGATTGGTTTGAACCGCATCGGCAAATCCCGCATACTGACGCATGGTCCAGAGCCGTCCTCTATACATAGTCGGATAAATACCCCGCACGAAAGGATATTCGCCTGGAAATCCCAAATCCTCAAAATATTTGAGACCCCTAATATCTTCGGGGGTATACACCTGTTTAAGGGGTATCTTAGAGGGCGTTTCAAATTTTTCTTTTGTCTCACCCGCTTTGGGGGATTTGCTGGAACTCTTTTCATCCAATTCCTTTCTTTTCTCTTCCATTTTCTTCAGTTGTTCGTCGGAACCACTTTTAGAGAGGTCGGCTTCGAACGGCTCATAGATAATTCCTGAAACCTCCTGCCCATCCAAATTATTCGCCAATTTCCCCCATCGGGGCTTTAATTTCATTCCCACCTTGAGATGTTCGGTAGTATTGATTTGACCCAATGCTTTAATGCCATTAGCAAATTCGACAATTCCAAGAGCATAGGCTTTTTTATCCTGAAATTCAGCAGGCGGCGCTTTTAAAATGGTATAAGTCAACAGCTTGCAGTCTCCGGTCGATTTAATGGTATCAAACGTGGTATTTCCACATTCTAAACATCGAACATGTTCAGGATATTGAAGTTTCCCACATTTTTTACACTTATTCCAAATAATAATGGGAGTTTCATCCATAGTGTTCACATCCTTTCTACTAATATACTTAAAATATTGTTACCAAATCCTCCAAAATTACATGTTATTCCGGTCTGGGCATTTGGAACTTGTCGTTTGCCTGCTTCGTTCCGTAATTGCCAAACTAACTCTATCACTTGGGCAATGCCGGTAGCACCTAATGGATGCCCACGAGCTTTTAACCCGCCCGAAGGATTGATGGGGATTTTGCCCCCAATGGCAGTCAAACCCTCATAAGCCGCTTTCGCGCCTTCCCCTTTCTTGAAGAACCCAACGTGCTCGCTCTCC
>CAYGYC010000157.1:0-10022 GCA_964353755.1 uncultured archaeon
CTTCAGCCAATTGCACAAGCTTTATTCTATCTTCCGGATGGATTTGATCGATAGTCGGATTTAAAACTGCGTTCTCCATGAGGGGGCCAAGACGATCCTGATGCGTTTGATAATTCACATATTTAATCCTCATATTTTGATCAATAACGGTAATAAGATCCTTCACATTTTCTGTAATTAGGCGGTACCGCGCCTCCGATTCGGTTAATTGTGCGGTCGCTTGCTTTCTCTGCGTAATATCTCGTGAAAGGATAATCAGCTTCTTCTCTCCACGCTCGTTTAAAAAAGTTCGCCCTTTTGCCTCGAACCAAAGATAATGCCCCTCCCGATGCCGGATTCGGAACTCTGCACTGCCTTCGCCTTTATCAATCGCTTGCTGAAAGGCAGTTTTTGCATACATACGATCATCTGGATGAATATAAGAAAGCGAATTTTTCCCAATCACATCTTCAGTCGCGTATCCGAGGAGGTCTTTAAGAGGTTGCCTATTAATATAATCAGGCTCCAAATTCAGATTCTCAATAATAATTAAATCATTAGCATTTTCGGAAATAAGACGATACCTTTCTTCAGATTCTTTGAGTTTTTGTTCTAATTTCTTTCGCGTATCGATTTGTCTCGATGTAATAACTAAATTTTTTTCACCATGCCTGTCAATAACGCCCTGCCCTCTTGTCTCTAACCACGTATACGTATTATCTTTGCGACGAATTCGATATTCTGCGAGCCCCGTGCCCGTTTTCAGGGCTTCTTTGAAGAGATGCAAAATGCGCGCTAGATCTTCAGGGTGGATAAAATCCAGACCCGATTTATTCATGATCTCTTCTTTCGTAAAGCCTGAGATTTTTTGTTGGCCCTCATTGATGTAGAGAAGCCGTAAGTTCCGGTCAAAAACAGACACCATATCTTCCATATTTTCCGCTATTAGCTTATATCGCTCTTCAGATTCCAGTAACATTTCTTGAATTTCTTTCATTTCCGTTATATCCGTAATCACGCTTATCAATTGCGGGATTTTCCCCGTTCTTATTATCTTACCATGCCCTACTACGGTCCGATACTGCCCATTTTTATGCCGCACCCGGAATTCATTGGTAATGTCGATCCCCCCTTCTTGAATGACTTTCCTTACCCGTTCTATCACTAATAGAAGGTCGTCAGGATGTAAAAAAGCATCAACTTTCTGATTCAATACCTCGTGCGGTGGATACCCAAATATTTTTTCTACCTGGGGCGATATGTAGAGAATTATACCATTAATTTGAAGTTTAATAACAACATCCGTAAGATTTTCAACGATTTCCTGAAATATTCCTTCTGAATCATTAGATTTAACCGTAGAATCTTCATCTATTTTACGCAATAGACTCCCTCAAAACCTTACATTAAAAACTCAAATTAGATTCATATTAAATCTGTTTTCAGATATATAAAAAATTATTTAGTAGTAAATACCTTGCATATTGCAAATTGTCCCTAATTAGCACTAGATACTTCATTCCAGTTCGTCTTAGAAAATACCCTAAATGATTTTAAATGCGGAAAAAGTAAGAAAAAAATTAAATTTAGAGGGTAGATCAGCTCAATTTTGGGGTTTAGGAAGGGATTCTTCCTCTTTCATGCTTTTGGCATTTTCTCGCTTTGCTAATCTCAGAATGTTAAGGTATTTCTCGCTTAATTAATCTCAGAATGTTAAGGTATTTTTCCTTGACAATTATTAGAGTTTTTATTCCCAAAATTAAGAATTTTCTCAATTTGATGAATAATCACATAAAAATTTCATGATTTGTAATCTTTGTAATTTTGTAATTTTGTAATTTTTTAATTTTAAAATATGCCCATTATGAGAATATTGCAATTTCTATATTTTGCTTACAACTTTTATTGGTTCTCATTTAAGATTAAGACATTAAAACCTATAAAGAAAATAAGAAGAACGAGTTGAGAAAAATGGATTATAAAAACTTATTAAATTTTACAAATGCTACTGTAGTCGCCATGAATGAAGCAATGAGTCAAATGGGACTTGATCCAAGTCTAGTATGGACACAAATGGCAATGGCTTTTAAAAATAGTGCAAAAAATATTCTTGCGGATATAGGATTGGCAATTAAAGGAAACGATATAAAAAGCATAACCGAATCTTTTGCTGAACAAATAAAAAAAACTGGACTTTGTCAAAGAGTCAATATATTGGAAGTGAATAACTCTAAAATTGTTCTTGATATGGGAGAATGTGTCTTAGCTCCTGCAACACATATAATCGCAAATACAAAGGGCGAGAACTTTATACCTGCCTGTCCCATGGCAGCAATCTTATATTCAAAAATAGAAGAAAAAACGGGTAAAAATTGTTCTCTTGAAAAGTTCGAAAGAAAGCTGAATCAAAATACATCAATATTTACAATAATTATCGAGTAATGACTACCAGGAGCGAATCATGATGCCACAAGGTTCGGATTGTAAATATGCAGGATCTTTAAATTCAATAGGAATGGTTTGGTGCGAGAAAAAACAGATTTATGTAAGTACAAAAGAAAAGGACACTTGTCCTGATTATATAAAAAAATAGGTGAGAATAATTGAGTGCGAGAGCAGAAAAATTAACCCAAATTTTAAAAGAAAAGAAATCCTGGTCAGCGCCAAAGCATCATCGAATTTATGAATACTGCGTTGCAAAAGAAAAGTCTTATTAAAGAAAATTGAAATTCACTGATTCATTCTCTGGTAAGAACTCAAGGTCATCGAGTGGCTTCGCCACCCTTTTATGATCGTATATTCAGAAAAATAATTACGGTATGTAAGACCGAAAATGGTGGCGATGGAACGGACGCTATACAAATTTGGATCAAGAAATCGCCGAGCCTTTTCGTACCGATTCGTATCCAGAAATTTCCACTCAAATTCTTTATGCCCAAATATGCCACAACTATCCCCTTCTGGGTCCAAATCCAAAATACAACTCCAGTCCAAGACGTTAAACTGCGAATTCGACCGCCTGGCTGGAATCCGCCGGATAACGAAGGGAATATCATGGGCGAAGATTTCAACGTCACTTATCATAAATCTTTCAAGGACTAGGAGTAGCTCATCCGGCTTATATCTAATTTCGAAAATTTATGTTTCAAATCAGCTCGAATTTTCGCCGACATTGAGAGGCATCGACTTTATGATGTTCGAAATCCAGTTTGAGGTTGTACTTTTGGAGGACATCCGCACCAATTATCACCTGTCGACTAAGCCTATCGGCAACCCATGCAGTCCATCCAAGACCACACTCCTCTATCTCCGCTGTCAATGTGCATAGACCGGTGGGCTTTATTTCCGTTTCTCCATCCCCGAGCGTAAATTCTGCGGGACGCCGTGGGACGATAATATCACATATGTCTTGGGCAAGATCCCGTCGAATAAAGGAATCCTCTGCACCCGAATCAAAAAGTACCTCCACTATTTTCGAGCCTTTGCTTCCCTCTATCTCTAAATTTTTTGTGATCCGTCCCATTTCAATTTGCACCATTTAACTCTTTTTCTATTCATTATTATTGATTATTACACGATCCACATATTTAAGGTTGTAAAAGGTGCTTCACCTGGATTCATAGCGGAACAAATATTTATCCTTCTCCTTAGAAAATTCATATTACTCTTCATGGGGGAAGCGGCAATATCATCAAAAATCTAAAGGATAATGAATTTATCTTACGCATATCTTGGGGTTCGGGGTGGGATGGAATGACTATTGGTTTATTCTTAAAAGAATCACAAAATCGACAATTATTAAAAGATTTAAGATATAAATTTAGTTTGGGGAAAATAACCCATAAAACATGTAATTCTAAAGTTGCCGAAGATACTAGAAATAAAGGAAAATACTTTTGTATTTGTTTTTTAGTTTATTAGTTTAATTATAAAGTTCATTTCTCCTCAAAAAATTAAAAAATATATCCGATAAAGAGGGATATAGGGCGAGAATGACACCCTTCCTTTATTTTTCTTTTGCATTTCTCTCTATTTTCTCTCGGATGGCTTGTCTGATAAACTCGGGGATGCTGGTAAAACCTTCCTCTTTATGTTCCTTCAAATATTTTTCTATCCGTTCTACTAAGGGGATCGGCAGACTTACCTGTCGATAGCCTCGCTCTTTTAAAACCATGTATAACACCTCTTTTTTTTATTACTTATATGTATGGGTTTGCAAAAAAAAGAAAGGATTAAAATAGAAGTATAGTGGATTCGCCCTTATGTGAAAAGGGGGAGGGGAGGGAAATACAAAATGAAAAACAAGATTAGGGGCGAATCTCTCACTCTTCCACACTCTTCTTGGGATTTTATATACGCGCCATACTTTTATATTTTCTGGGTCAGCAAAACAAGGTGGTCGGGTGTGTGGACTGGGCGAATTATTTAAACAATGATCCCACGGGAGTATATGCTCAGTGGATCGATATTCTCTTGCAATTTGCGGAGTATATGAATGTGGGCGGCAATCGAACGGCGGGATGCGGCGTGGTGAAGTATAAGAAGCTAGAAATTGAGGAGAACTAAGGGGAGACGGGTAAAGCGTAGTGGGGAAATGTCAGAATGGATAGCCGGGGCGCGTCCGAGACCGAGGGTCGCCCTCCGGTGCGGATCGCCCAAACAATAAATATTAAATTTGGAGAATCATAAATAGCAAATTTAATTAATAATTTTAATACAAAAAATAGTATTAAAGGATAGAGTAAAGAATTGCTGTGAATAGTTAAGAGAATGTGATAGTATGGTGAAAGTGGAATTCTTCACCTCTCCTTGGTGAGGAAGTTGTAGGTTTCAAGAAGTGGTGATTAAACAGGCGCAAGACGAAATGAAAACCGAAGATATTGAATGGAGAACTCTGAGCGTTGCTGAACCCCAAGGACATCAACTTGCATTGCAATATAAGATTCAATATGTCCCGACAACTATCATTAATGGCAAGAAATGGTTCGTGGGCGTTACGACGGTTGAACAATTGAAGGGCGAAATCTTAAAATTTAAAGATGCTGAATGAATCTCCCCACATTAAATCCCCTGTGGAAAATGGGGCGATGACAGCAAGGGTGCCCCTATCCTTTCACCAAAAGGTTTTTTATTTAGCAAACGAATAAGTTTTCCAATCATTCCCGAAAACAGATGATAGATGATGGGCTGGATACGAAAGATTCTATGGCTATGCGGCGGGCTTATCCTTATGATCACGGCATTAACCATGGTATCACAGGTATTTTGGCAAGGCTTAGGGTGGGACAATATTAATTTGCCCTCGTACCTTTTCTGGTACATTTTCGGGGGGAGTTTGATTCTGAGTATGTTTATTCATGATATTGTCTCCTATTATCTACTTCGAACTAATGTCCAGCGGATTATGGATGAATCTGAGCGCATTACTCCGGAGGAAATTGCCAAACAGCTGGATGAACCACTCTGGCGGGTACGTCCAATTTTCCGCAAGAAAGAGGAACCAGGGGTGCTCACCAGCCAATCCGGGAAATATATATACTTTAATGAAGCCTTTGGACAGAAAGTTATTGACCAATATGCCAAGGGGCTGACCATTGGCGAAATTTCGCGCGATTTAACCCTCTCAAAAGTGGAAATTAATCTCATTCTCGATGAGTTGGAGTATAAAGGGATCCTGCCCGAAGTGACCACGCCTAGCGATCGTCCTCAACACGAGGAAGTGGCGAAAGGCATCCGAAAAACCGTGCGACTTCGGAAAAGAATTAAGAAGAGACGACATAAATAATAAATCGCGTTCTCCTAACTAATTAGGACTTCCATTCCTACTAAAATAACTACTTCATCGCTATAGCCATTCAAATACTAGGTTATCAATTTTATCAAGTTTGTAGCAGATTATTCTCCCCACTTAACATCAATTGTTTGTACGAAGTTTGAACGAGGTTCCTTCTTCGTACAGGTCTAAACCCGCGACCTCTATCAGCTAGCGTTCCTGAGAACCATTGCTGAATACTTTACTGAAGAGAGGCTTGTTCATCATTGAATCTTCCCGTGAAAAGAAAATTCCATGGACGCCCTTCAAATGAGATGCGGTCCTCAAACAGCTCTACCTTTTTAAAAGAAAAAGCCTATTTAAAGATCACATAAAACATAATCATTATCCATTTTCAGATATTTTGATTGCCAAAATGGATATTAATTCCGTTGATATAGATCAACTCGCCCTAAATATTAAATGAGTGAAATTATAAAGCGATGTGACGGTCGTTGAAGAAAAGGATATACGCCCTGCTTTTTATTGGTATTTTTTCCTTTTTACTCCTGATTTATATGTTTCCCTATAATTTCATGCCTAAACAAGAGATCGCTAATAATGTGCCCGTTCAAAAGAGAGCCCTCGCAAAATATACTTATATTTCCTATGTGTGTGCTGATAATAATTTAGAAAATTATGGAAAAATGGATGTGAATGAGATGGAGGCAGGGTTCAATGACAGCGTGACAGATGTCAATGTAATCACGCTTTTGGATATCCTCAATGGAGAGACCACGGCGTATTATATTTCACATGATGACCAGCCCAGCGTAATTACCTCCACTATGTTGCTGATAGAAGGTTTGACCCCTGAGGAAAATATGGGCGATCCTAATACCTTAGTCACGTATGTGAATTGGTGCATGACATATTACCCCGCGGAGCATTACATTTTGGACCTCTGGGATCATGGGAACGGTTGGGCTGTGTGCTTCGATGAATCCTCGGGTGATGACGCTATTACCATGGCTGAATTGCGAGATGCACTGGATCAAATAAATAGTTCTACTGGAAACAAAATCGATATTCTCTGTATGGATGCCTGTTTAATGGGAACCCTTGAAGTGGCGTATGAAATTCACGATTACGCCGCCATTCTCATCGCTTCGGAGGACGCGGTAGTTGCCACCGGATTTCCTTACGATGACATCATTGCTGATTTATGTGCAAATCCTGACCAGAACATTACAGAATTCGCCAGTGCTACAGTCGATTTATTCCATAATCATATAATCTTTTTTAACCCCTCCACCTTATCTGCCGTCAATTTATCTTTAGTAGAGACCGCCCTCATTCCTAGCTTTGTATCCTTTGCCCAAAATTTACATTTGTACCTCAATTATGGGATAAAAAATGAACTCTACAATGCCCGGGCTGCCTCCGAAGAATTTTATTATCCGCAATTTATCGACCTCTACGATTTTACGCAAAAAACTAAAATTCAAGCGACCAATGCGACCATTCAGCTACTGGCTCAGAATCTCTTGGATAATATCTCCCCCGCTATAATTAATGAGAAGCATTTCAATAATCCAGGCGCCCACGGCCTATCTCTCTATTTTCCCGAGCTTCAAAATTCGTACTCGAGTGCCTATGCGACCTCCTTTTCCCTTTCTAATGATACGATGTGGGATGATTTTCTCGTGAAGTATTACACCAGCGCAAACTTTGGCCTAGGATTGCGGTTTTTCGCGATTAATGATTCGCTAGGAAATAATAATGAAACCCCCGATCCCGGAGAAACTGTTCTCCTTGATGTTACTTTAGAAAATGTAGGGGGTATTACAGCGGGATTTGTTAATGGGACCCTCATTTGTCTCGATACGACAAATGTAACCATAAACAATCCGGTGCAGAATTATGGGAATATTAGCGTACAATCAAATCACAAAGAAAGTTATCAATTCAACCTGAGTGTAAGTTGCATGAAAGATCAAGTCATCCCATTTATCATTAAAACCGAATCTATCTTTAATACTTACTCCGTTGTCAGAAATTTCACCTTCGAATTAGTCATCGGGCGAAAAATTACTATTGGCGGCAGTTCTCTCGAGAACGCTCCACTCATTACCGATAATTTTATTTACGGACTTCTCCCTGGTCTGGGGACCAATCGAGAAACTTGGTTAAAAATTGGAGGATCTAAAAACTTATACCTCTTTCTCAATCTAACAGGCCCCCCCCTTACCGATTTTGACATCTATGTTTATGATCCCCTTAAAGAATTAGTATCGGTCGCAGGGAAAGCCGAATACCCCGATGCATGCTGTTTCTTGCTCCTGGCAGATGGCTATTATTACATTAAAATCGACCCTTTTTCAGGGTCGGGCTACTATAACCTATTCATAAATCTTACCACTGAGCCCTATGAAGACGGCACCTTTTTTGGGCTCGCCTTTACCCTTCCTGAAACATCGACCGTAGATGGAACTCTACCAGGACCAGCTAGTAACAATTATATTTACTACCGCGTTATTGTCCCTACCGATCGCCAACTCATCGTGCGTCTCACAGGCCCGGCAGGCGCTGATTTCGACTTGTATATTTACAATCCGCAACTAACGAAAATTGACTCCTCTACTTCCCCGCAATCTAGTGAATCTTGCCAACTCCTTACCCGGGATTCCGGCTATTATTATATTGTTATTGTGCCTTACCAGGGATCAGGTGCCTTTACGCTTCACGTTGAAGTTAAGAATTTGTCTTTCCCCCCGTGGTTACTCACCTTGATTATTGCGTTGATTGTGGTCAGTGTCCTCCTAGCGATCGCCTACTATTTCATAATCGCTCGGAAATCGCGCGATCTCGCTTCAGCCCACTACAATTATTCGGATCTTTCTTTTTAAACCTCGATTTTATTTCAGATCGTTCAAGAGATGGTAAAATGAATGAACGTTGGTACAATCTTCGGGTTAATTTCACGGTAATTCTCCTTATAATCATTTTTATTATAAACAGCGGCGCCCAATTCCTGCTGTATTCAAACCAGAACGTGCTCGCTGAATCTTTATTCGGAAGCGTTACCCCTGAATCCGTGGCGAATATTCGATGGGTCATTGCCGCTTCCTTGCTGACTTCCGCCGCCACGATGATTTTTTGGGGTTACCTCAGTGATAAATACTCTAAAAAAAATATCTTAATCCTTTCCAGCCTGATTTGGATAGCTGCCTGTTACCTTATCTTCTTCATTCCGGATATTACCTACCTCGAACTCCTCTTAGCGCAAATTTTCTTTGGGCTCGGATTTGGCGCGGTCTGGCCCATTTGTTATAGCCTCCTCGGGGATATTGTAAAGCCAGAAAACCGGGGGAAAGTGTTTAGCGTCGTAACTATGGTCACCGGATCGGGCTTGGTCATTGGACTTTTCCTCGGATCTGCCTTTGCTGCCTGGTGGCAATTCCCTTTTCTCATCATTTCCATCATTGGAAGTGGATTGATCCTTGTCTTTTTCGTTATAGGCACTGATTTAAAACGAGGTGCGGCAGAACACGAACTCAAAGCCGTTATTGAAAAAGGAGCGGTCTACACCTATGAAATTCGACTTGAACATTTAAAAGGCATTTGGAAAAAACGTACTAATTTTTACTTATTCATTCAAGGCATTCCAGGAGTAATCCCATGGGCGGTCTTCCTCATCCTCGCTCCTATCTTTTTCCAAGATCTGGGATTTGAACGTAACGCCGCCAATTTTATAGTCATTCTCCCCCAAGCGACCTCTGTTTTCGGGTCTCTATTTGCAGGCTGGTATGGCGATCGCTTGGCACAACATTCTCAACGCAACCGCATCCTATTTGTCGCACTCAGCATCCTTATTCCCGTTCCCTTTTTCTTCGGGGCTTTTCTCCTCCCCTATCCCTATATGGGTCCTGATGCGGGTTTTGGGGCATTTTGGAGTGTTCCAATTTACATTCTGGGGTTTATATTAATAGCCATTGGCTCTTTTCTCGCCGGAACTGCAGGCGTTAATTGGTATTCCATTGTAGAAGATATCAATGAGCCAGAAACCCGTGCTACTATCATTAGCTTCCATAACCTTACTGATCGGATTGGTAACTCCCTCGGACCAATTTTAGCCGCGATCCTGGGTCCCATCATTGCCTTGGGGGCAGCTAATAGTGATGGGTGGATTATTGCGATTGGTATTCTTTTCTGGATTCCTTGCGCCTATTTCTGGTTCCGCGCTATGAGAACTGTCGATCACGATGTTCTGCAAATGAAAACCTTGCTC
>CAYGYC010000158.1:0-10020 GCA_964353755.1 uncultured archaeon
ATTAAGGTTATTGAACCCGTAGTCACTTTCTTATGTTCTTGATTTTCGACCCAAACTTCGAATTCAACGAAATTGATCCCGTCTTTCCTATACTTCTTGGTCACTTTTGCGTGATGAATGATTTCGTCTTTAATATAAATCGGTTCCTTAAATTGAATTTTTACCTGTTTGATATATCCGCGATCTTTCACCCAATTAAGTATGGGCCGGAGAAAGAAAGAATAGGTGAAAACACCCGCGACGACGATTTTCTTATATCCTAGTTTCTGTTCCTACCTTAACTTCATTAAACATTTAATCCCCCTCCGGTTTTAATCGAAAAAAGAACTGGTGGATATCATTCGCCACTTCTTCATCGCGATGATTAAATAAGCTGATTCGAAAGGTCATGCTCAAGTAATGCCCCATCCTGCCTTTCTTTTTCTGTAAGGTCTCCATCCGACAGGCTAAATGATACGTTCCGAAAGAAAGCGGTTTCAAATAATTGACCTCCGATTCAGTGTGAATTACACCCATCACCTTTGGAAGGTTTTCCATGGTAGCTACTTTTAGAAAGACTTTTGTCGCAAAAGGCGCCAGAAGCGTAATAAAATATTCTGGGGAAACTGTCTTTTGTTCTCTGTAATAGTGCGCCTCTGTATTCTGGGTAATCTCATAAAATTCTTCAACCTTTTTCTCCTGTATCTCTATTTCTATGGGATTCATTTCTTGTAATAAGTCATCCATTCTTTCTAATAGAACTATTAAAGGAGATCTGTTCTCTACCATACTATCAAATCTTATTAATTAATCGCAAATTTTCTACAATTTGGAATGAAAAAACAGTTTTATTAAAGTATAGATTTAACATCATTAAATAAAAACGGATTAACACACATTTTGTGATAATTGGTGGAACAAATTTATAAACAACGGAATTAGATAATATCAATAAGGACATTATCCCTTAAACTGGTGCAGGATTCCGATAGAATGAGGCAAATAACAACACGTGTCTCTCCCTATCATAAAAATTAAATAAGTGATTTTATGGGAGAACTCGCGAGTGGAATTAAAAATAAGATAGAACTTCTTGAATCGCTGATAATCTCCCATGAGTACCAAAACGCTATCGATTTACTTTTAGATATCATTGATTTTTTTGAGGACATTGGGGACGTCGCAAATCAAGAGAAATTCTTAGGGAAAGTTAATGATTGCTATAAACTTTTAGCCTTACAATTTCGAGAACAAAAAGATTTCTTTGAAGCGGCCGAGACGTATTGCTCAGCGGCTTTTCTTCAAAAAGCCCATGAGAAAACTGATCTTGCCAAGCAATTCTTTAACGACGCAATCGAATGCTATATTTGTGCAGGAAAAACGGCAATGTCCGAAAAGGCCTACCGTGATGCTGCAATCTTATATAATAGCGCCGCAAAATATGCCACAGGGGAGTTGCAGGATAAGCTAAAATCAAAAGAATATTATCAGAATGCAATTGAATCTTTACAAGAAGAGATAGCCACTAATTCACATGAAGAGGACCCTTCAATTGTTTGTCGCAATCAACTCGAATTAGGCAAAATTTATGAGGATTTAGAAGATTATCAGACTTCTCTTATTCATTATAATAAAGCTGCGGCATGTTCAATCCAAAATAAATTATACCCTTATACCGCAGAAAGTTTTCAACAAATGGCTCACTGCTATGAAAATTTGGGAAATAATTCTGCTATGATTGATTGTTTGAATAAAGCAGTTCATTATAGATTACTTGAAGCCGAAAAATATTCTGAAAATAATTTACCTTTAGAAGCTGTGCAGAATTTTATTGCGGCAGCAAATTGTGTCTCACAACTTAAAGATTCTGATAAATTGTTAATGAAAATCTTAGAAAGCCAGGCAGATTGTTTTTTAACCGCCGCGAAGCAAAATACCGAAAACGGATATCTTTTACAGGCGGCCTATTATGAAAGGGATGCTGCTTATTGTTACAATCAACTAGGGAAACCCGAAACTTCCATTGATTTATTATTAACCGCAGCAGAACAATTATTATCTATTAATGAGTTTGATGGAGCGGCAAATAACTTCCAAGATGTGAGTATATATCTCGAACAGGTTGGAAACCATAATAAAGCTGCCAATTATGCTTTTAATGCAGCTTCTTCTGCACAGCAAAGCGGCGACTTCGAATTTGCCATTGAAAACTTTAAAAGAGCCTCTCAACTTTATCAATCAATTGGCTTATTTGATAAAGAAAATATCTGTAACCTGAAAATAGCTGAATGCTATATAGAATTTGCTGAATTAAATATAGAATCTGGTAAATATCATATTACTGCTTTCCTTTATTATAAAGCCGCTGCTTTTTATTCAAAAATCAATGATCAAACCATGATATTATCCTGTTATGAAAAAGCCATTAATTATTATGAAAAAGCCATCACGTTGGCAATCGCAGATGATGAGACTCTTTTAGCTTCTTACTCCGCTTGCTGTGCAACTCTTGTTTGTCTAATTATGCAACGACCCACGAAGGCGGAATCGATCCTAAATAGCATACATAATAACTCCTCAAACACCTATTATCAACTATCAGATTCTATAATAAAAGCATTCAAGACTAAAAACATTCAAAAATATGATGAAATATCTGAGAGATTCTGTAAAATTATTCAAAAATCCACTGAAATCAAAAATATGTTTGATTTAGCGAAAAATTATCTATAAAAGTATTCTAAAACTGATTAAAGGCATTAATTTCTTTTATTTCTCTAAAAAACATTACTCAAACACCCCTTTATCTCTATTTTATTGAAGAATAACTATATATTCTATCTTTCTCGGATCAGTTACCTAAACCGAAAGATTTTTAAAGCACTCAAACTTTATTTTGTGGAATATAAACTTCAATATTAATCCGAGGTAGTGGCTTAAGAATTAAATTATTCTTTAAAAATCCTTGATTTCCTTAATTTTACCAATGCGGATTGCTATCAAAAGAGATTACTCCATATATAAAGAAAATGAAGTTGTTTAAAAGTGAGTACAAAAGATAAAGAGAAAATCAATGCAACGGAAAAGAATCCCGAAAAAGAAGACTGGGATTGCTGTAAGAATCCAGATGTTAGACCGTACCGCGGAATTTATGTTTGCCGTAATTGTGGAGTAGTCCATGGACCCGTTATTATTGATTCTCCTCGCCGGGCTTTTACCCAAGAAGAAATTGAAACGCGAAGAAGTTCAGAACCGGTATTCACCGATTTTGGACCACGCACCATCGTTCCTAAATCAGGTGTTGATATAAGCGGTAGTTCGCTCTCTCCAAAACAAAAACAAAAATACTGGCGCCTTTCCAAAATTCAACGATCCGTTACAACAACTTTTGAACGCAATATGTCCATTGCCCAACCTAAATTACTCAATCAGGCAAGTACTCTGGGTCTTCCGCGTACTGTAACAGAAGAAGCTTTGCGTCTTTATAAGAAAGCTGCACACGAAAAACTCACCATGGGGCGGTCTATTGATTCCCTAGTGGCAGCTTCAATCTATGCTGCCATTAAAATTCATGGCTTACCCCGAACACTAAATGAACTCTCAAAAATCACTCAAATCCCTGTTAAAACTATTGCGAAATCATACCGTCTTCTCGCTCAACATATCGAGGAATCTAACCCGAAAGAGTTCACGGATCTTAAAGTGAATTACATCTCCCGCTTTGGCGAAGATTTGAAACTCTCTCCTGCCGTCCAAAAACGCGCTATCCAATTATTAGAAATCGCGCAAAAGGGCGGAATGGTCCTCACAGGCAAAAACCCGAAAGGTCTAGCTTCGGCTGCACTGTATCTTGCTGCTAAAGAACTCGGTGAACCGCGAAGCCAATTCGAAATCTCAAAAACATCTGCCGTTTCGGAAGTCACCTTGCGAAATCGCGCAAAAAATATTAAAAAGATAGTAGATACGGTACAGGTCGAATCTGCAATTTAAATCTTTTATTTACTCTATTTTTTATTTTTTACTTTATTTTAATCCACTTTTTATTAATTTATGTGCTGTATTGAGCTGTTCAATGGGTTTCTTCCCAATCACTTTATATATGAGATCTCTGCGGATTTTAGAAAGATTATCGTTCCCCCAGCGATATTTTAACAATAAGGCCCCATAGAAGATCAATTGGGTTAATAATCGGGTTGCAAATCCGAGCGGCTTGTCGCTTGGACCAAGCCAATCCTCCTTCCACCGCGACAGATTATACTCCCAACACCTTTGAAACACTTCCACCTGAATATCAGAAATTCCATCAAAGTTAGCGCGCCGTTCATTGCGAAGGATACATTCCTGTAGG
Organism: uncultured archaeon; assembly: GCA_964353755.1. Classification (GTDB taxonomy): domain Archaea; phylum Asgardarchaeota; class Lokiarchaeia; order Helarchaeales; family HEL-GB-A; genus CAYGYC01. Next base: position 4,328 of record CAYGYC010000158.1, read on the forward strand.
TTTGCAAATAGATTAGGGACCAAGAACGATTTATAATGGAAAATTTCATCGATCAATTCCAGTGTCTGCAAGGCATCCTCATCATTCTCCCCGGGAAGAGAAATAATAATAGTTGATAAGGGAGTCCAGTTATTATCGTTAAGAATCCCATAGGCGTCCAGTACTGTTTCTTGCCATTGCTCGGGCTTAAAAGGCAGACATTTCCCGCGCATATATTTCCCTATTAAGCGCGTGCTACCCGTTTCTATACCTGTTTCGGCTGTTATAATGGGATCTCCTTTATAATGATACCGGCAGTAATCATTCATGATCTCACTCAACCCACTTATCATTTCTGGATCCACGCAGGCAGGGGCAAGTGAGATATGGGCGGGTTGAATCGCTTTCACTCCAGGCACATCAGCAATACTCTTTATTAAATTATAGACGGCCATTGCATTCGGATGAAATTTAGTCCCGCGCTCATAACTGTACAGGAACACATCTTCCGTAGAGAGCGTTATCATGTCCACCCCGTTGGCTACGTTTACTTTAACTTCTTCGACCACACGATCTATTGGCATATCTCGTCGCTTTCTCATGGTCGGGGTGCAGAATTGACAGTTACGACCACAACCTCGTGAAACTTCGACTATTCCATGGCAGGTAGCTTTTTTAATGAGTGGAATTTTTTCAATAGGCGGTGATTGTTCCGGCTTTACAATAGCTGGAAATGACTCTCCATTTACCGCCTTTATTATAATTTCTGGACCTGTTTCATCCGCTTCGCCAAGGACAATTGCGTCGATTCCTAAGAGCTGCCGTGCCCTCGGTCCTATTTGCCACGAACCCGCTCCCCCCACAATTATTTTAGGTTTATACTTTTTTAACGCCTTGGTTCGAAATATTTTTTGGAATGAATATAAATTCTGGGGAATGCTCCCCCACCCAAGGAACGTCGAATAAGTAAATGAAACGTATGCCAAGCCAAGTGGATCCATAGAAGAGATTGCGAGCACTTTCGTATTTGGTCCAATGACCTTATCAAGATCATCAGGAATCGCCGTAATAACCTCGTCTTCAGTAAACCCTTTATCCAAAAGGGCGGCTTCTATCTTCCGAAGTCCATAGGGCGCAATTTTGGACCTCCCATTTTCAGCCGGTGGAGGTGGGAAGAGATAGGCTCGCGAACTCCAGAGCGGCATATAATGTGGGAAGGAACCCGTAAAGGCAATAAAAGGGTTATTCCTAAAATCGCTTATTTCTGTTTCAGATGCGGTAAGCACAATTTTATATCCACCATTCTTAATCATACTAAGCCCTTCTGATTATTTCGTAATTAAAGAAAAAAGTTGTAATACGACTTTTTTTCCTAAATTAGTCAATTGATAGAACGAAAATTGATTATTTTGACGCTCTCCACGATAGGTTTTCTCTATAAAACCTAAATCGATCATTTTTCTCAGATCATAACTTAATAAGGAGCTCGAGACTCCTAGCTCCTGTTGAATTTCGGTAAATGATAACGTATCTTTTAAGGTAAAACGCGATAAAATAAAAATCTTCTTCGTATCAGAAAAGAATTTAATCAGATCTTTCCCTTTTTCATATAATCTTTTAAATTTATTAACTGAAAAATCCTTTAACAGTTTAAAAAAACTGATAAATTGAGTGATTTTGGTGATCTGAATTAAAATGGGCGGTTCCTTTCTTTTTTCATCGGTCTTTTCAGATAATTCCATACCCTTAGTTTCAAGGTTCCCCTTAAAAAATTTTGTCAAAAATTTGACTTAATTAAATTCTTTAAAGAAGCGCGTAAGTTGGATATTTTATCTGAAATTTATAAAACTATTTAATCTGTGGATCGGAATTCAATCAAATTATCTCTTTGATTCAAAAAATATAACTGAATCAATAAAGGGACTCTAAAATGAGAAATCACTCCTATACCTGATGATTTTATAAAATTCACGTCCCTTTTTTTCAAGATCTTGAATATGGAAAAAGCACTTTAAAAAAAATAGTATTTTAAATAGGGATCTCTATAAAAATTCATTACAAAAAATGATAGAAATGGTTGGCATATAAATGTCTGAAAAAGGAAAAAACATAATAATTGATTTCACAGAAAGAGAAGAATCCATTTTTAAAGCGCCCGGAGATCTTCAAAAATTCACGGTGACTGGCGAAGTTAGTGTGATTAATTCCTCAGACGCGCATCGTCTATGGAACACAATTTTGTCTTTGAAAGGGCTCGAAATGGTAACGAGTGATTTGGCATCCGATATAAAAATTGGTGAAATTCGCCTCAAAGGAAAATGGAGTGCCCCTTATACCGTTAAAAGCGACGAAATTCCATCAAAAGCCTCATTAAAATTGACTGAAGTTATCAATACCTATTATGAGAAAGCCACAGTCATCAATTGGGCCTTAGTACTGAACCATCGAATGCCGGTGAGTTTTACACTTTCCTTAGAGAACCCGACCTCCAAGCCTATTACCAAAATTAATTTGGTGAAACATCTGCCCGAAATTTTCGGAGAGCCCATCATTGATCCGCCATCGCAGGGAGACATAAAATTCGATACGACCTCTCGAAACATCATCTGGAACGACTTTAGCCTCGCGCCTGGTGGAGCTCAATCGCTTATCATTCGCGTTGGATTCGAGCCAGATCAGATTGATCCTGTGCCCAGCGGTAATATCGATGTGAATTATGTAGTCCCCGAATTAATACGTACAAAACTAGTGGGAACCACCGTATCTCAGTCCGATTCTATGTTTGCCATTGATCAGGGCGAGAGTCTAGAAGAACCTGGGGAATGGGATTGTACGGCAGAATTTCAAAACAACAGTGACTTTTTAATGGAGTTAAGAAAAGCGCAGGTCCAGCGTGTTTTAGAAGGAGGGCGTAAAGAATTAGTAGTTCAGGAATCCCCAAATCTTAAATTAGCTCCAAACAACTCCTGGAAGAAGGATTTTAAAGTCAAATCCGGTGTCGTTCCTAAATTCTCCAATGTCCATGAATTCATAGTCGTTCCTGTGATTACCACTAAAATCGTTGGGCATATCTTTTATGAAGCGGGTGCCCTTCCGGTAGCTGCCATTAAAGGTGAGAAAATTATTGATCCGCCAGCTGTCTCCGCTTATACGAAGACATCCATGAATATTAACTTAGTCGTTGAAAACATCGGTTCTGCAACCTTAAATGAAGCAGTGTTCCGTGACATTATACCCGCTGATTTTAAGCCACCCGAGCTCAGTGAGGTCATTGTATCGTTAGGCGAAGAAGAACTGCGTTCCGGCATTACCCGCGAATTAGACCCCAATGATAATAATCCCGAAGTTCAGCATGCGCTTCTGGTAAAAGTTGAAAACCTGTCTACCGCGGGAGGGCTTCGACAAGGCGATCAATTGCTTGTGAAATATCCACTAACAGCTTTTGATCCCAAACCCAAGGTCGAATACTCCTGTCCGCTCGATATTACGGCAAATGTAGCCCCTCCAGGTCCGCCGGTGAAAACTTCCCCCATAAGTGCGCAAGTCGAAGTCAAATACGTGCGACGTCGCATTCGTGCGATTAAAGGACAGCAACCTGGCGAAGAACCCGGTGAATACATTATTCCTATCGTGTTTGAGAATAAAGGTGAAGTCCTCATCGAAAATATCACCCTTAAAGACATTATCCCTCTCAACTTCAATCTATTAGATTGGAATCCTAAAGAATTTAAACCGGAAATCCAGCAAATTGCCAAAGGAACCCAATTGATTTGGAAAATTGCGCAAGCCGATGCGGGTGAGAAAATAGAATTCAACTATACAATTAAAGGAACCGGCGAATACGAACGCGAAGAACTTGAGGTTATCGTCGGATAATTCTTCTCCTTTTTTTCTTTTAAAAAGTTCTATTATCATGTTGATCGTTTTATATTAATTTAATAGCGAAAAAATTCCGCGCAAGCTATTAAAATTTCAACGAACTTGTTATTACCACTTCTCAATTTGAGCGATTCTATAAAATATTTGTTTTTATGAGAAATATATGCAAAAAATATGGGCATATTTAAAAATACAAAAGTTGTACATTTGGTAAAGGATGAATTGTAACGGAATATGTCTCAAATAAATATATTACCCAGTTGTGATTACCTCTTCAAGGTTATTCTAGTAGGTGAGGAAGAACCTCTAAAAACTGGGTTACTCTGGGCCTTTACTGGCTATAATGATATGATTTCAGATTATAAGAAGACAATTGGAGTAAATTTTGGAATAACTTCCGTGCATCAAAGCGATACTATTGTAAAACTTCAAATATGGGATATCTCGTTTGAACCCCGTATTAAATATCTCCGACCTAATTATTTTAAAGGTGCCTCTGGCTGTATTATGGTAGTTCGAGATCTGAACCAAGCTAAGAATTATCTAAACGAGCTCAAAACCTTCTATAATAGACAAATACCGGTATTTTTTATCTATATTACCGATGAGCCAGTAGTTTCTCAGTTTTACGAATCTCTTGACCAATTATCTATTCATCTGGTTGATTCCGGGTCTGCCGGACTTGAATGGTTAGCAGAAACGATGCTTTCTTATCGGAGAAGAAATATAGATAACTATTCTGCGGCGCTTTTCGTAATAAATGGTAATCAGGTTCAAGAAACGATTCAGGCTTTATCTCAAACGAGAATTCAGGCTGAAACAGAACGGCTTGAAAATGAACGTAAACAACGATTAGAACAGTTAACATTCATCACAGAAGCGTTGCAAGAAATGGAAATACCCGTTACTCATGAGGTTGTGAAAATAATATCATTAGAGGCTCTTTTTGAAGTGAACATCCTTACTGGCGATATTGATCTTTTCCCCTTAAAATGTGACCTCTGCTCTAAGGATACCAGAAATTGTCAGAGAAAACATGGTAAATTGTGCATCATAAAACTAAAAGATTCACTAGGCTGGTCCTCCAATGATTTGGATAGTAAAAGCCTCCTAATTATCTCTAAAATTTATGCTATTCTCAATGAGCAACTCCCGGCACATGTTAAAAATCAAATACGCAATATTACGCAGTGCATGAATTATCATCCTAAAAAAGAAGGCATCAGCGCGGCTAATTGAATTTGAAATTTATCAACTTTAAGTATTAGAACTATAAAAGAAGGCATCAGCGCGGCTAAACTGGGATTTCCTTACCGATTAGGGATTTCCCCACCCCTCTCTGTTTACTAACACGTGTTTTTTTTAAATTCTCAGAATTAATAATAGATTTTAATAATATCAACTCCTTAATATTATAAAATAAAACATATTTAATAAAAGCAGGTTGAAATCATTTGAAATTTATTAAACCAGAGTGATAATCAAATGACTGAAATTAAATTCAAAATCACAGAAGATATACCGATTGAAATAATTAAGTTTGAATTGGAAAAAGAACTAAATCTAAAAATCTCTCAAATTAAAAAAATTAGGAACGAAATAAAGTCCCTCCAATTGAATGAAGATGACATAAACCTTTTTGAGAAGGCGAGGCAAGAAGCTTGGAAGGAAACAAAGAAGAAACACGGATTGTGATTGATACCAATGTCTTAATATCCGCTTTAATTAATCCAACAAGTTATATATAGTTCATCCTTGAACTGAAAAATTCATTAAAAAGAAGCTTGATAAAAAATTCGCTTTAGAATCATTCAATTTATTGATTAGTAACTTAT
>CAYGYC010000159.1:0-9903 GCA_964353755.1 uncultured archaeon
AAATAAGATTTTAATCCAAATCTACACTAACCCCCGAGTGCTTATTGAAGAACTGGCTGAAGAATGTTTTGTGCGCTCAGACCTTATCATTTATATCGCCACAAATTTAATGCGATATAATTGGTTTAATGTCGAACTTCGCGATAGTATAGAAATAACTAAAAAATATGTGCAGAAATTTGATGCAGTATCGCGCAAAATTGCAGAACATCTGCTTAAACATGTTGCCAATCAAAATGTTGTGAATTTATCCGAATTAGCGCTCCTGTTTAGCGCCACGGATTACTCAAAGGCGTTAGAGCGCGTTGTAGCAATTGCTACTGATCTGCTCAAAAAGAAATTCATAATTGGCGAAATAAAATGGAATAAACGACTGTTTCGAGTAACGGGGTTTTTGAATGGGACACTTCCCGGGAAAATGCTCGTTAGGTTAAATCAAATTCCCTATCATGAAGTGACCGTCGAGAAAGAACAGGTACCGCTCGAGCAAAAGCGAATTCAAGAAACTATTGAGCGGATTATGCCCTTAACCGAAAAAATCCGTGCCGAAATCGATAATCTGCTCGATATTAATGAAGTGAAATTAGCAAGGGCTCATCTAAAAGATGACATTACGAAAGCCTTGGAGGTATTAAATTCCTCCAATCAAAATATCGAAAATAATCTCTCAAAATTTCAATATTTAAATGGCGAATATTCTCAATATTTGATGAAAGACTGGATTGGTGTCTATCAAAAAACGAAGGAATCTATTCTAGAAATTGAGAGAGAATATCTTAAAAAAATTCAGAAGAAAGAACGAGTCGTTCAAATTTTACATGAATTAGAAGCCTTTCAAGATTATGTTCAAGATCAAGTGAATAAAATCGCCGATGATTTAAATTTAACGCAAAAATTATTCCAAACCGCTTCTGAAGAACATACTTTAAAGTTTAAAAAAGGTGAAATTACTGATAATTTGAATTCAATCGCTATTTCTATAGAGCAAATCACACCAACCCTGAGGGCCCAGGCTGCAAATCTATTTAAAGTGAGTGGCGAGGTGAGGTACCCCCAAGAAGCTCCTCAGGTAGACGCCTTAGAGCCCCTGGAAAAATGGCTTGAATCTATGTGGATGAAGAAAAGGAAAAATACTATTAAAATAATAAGCGACTTGAAAAGTCAATTGAATTCTAGGGCGGATTTACAAGAAAATATTAAGAATCGGAAAGAACTTTTCCAGTTTAAGTTACGAGAATTATCCAATTTAATAAATTCCAAAATAGATTCAACTCAATTTACGACTGCTAATACCACTTTAAATGAAAAAACAGAAGAAATTTTGAAATTTCTTTCTGAATCCAACCAATATATTCTTAATTTTATTCAAGATACTGCCTCTTATTTAGAAAGTTTCCAAATAACCGTCGATGATATTTATCAAGAATGGTCCAAAACTACAGTTGAAAACATGCGAAACGAACTGAACAGTGTGAAAAGTGATCTGGAACAAAAAATTCTATCGAAACAAGAATTGGATAAAAATGCGCTATTAAATGAAATTGTAGAGACGAATATGGCCGAATTAAAGAAAGCGGCTGAATCGATGGAGAAAGAAATTCTTTATTTTGTAGAAAATCAAAAATTTAGCGAAGTTAATGCCGAAATCAGGCAAAAAATTGAAAAAATAGAAGAGTCCATGAGATCCTCTAACAAACAAATACAATCTTTTATTAAAAAAACTTCCCAAGAATTTCGATATTTTCCAGAAACTTCGCAGGTCACCGTTCATAAATGGACCCTCTTTCAGGATTCCCTTCGAAGACAACTTTCTATCATTTCGGATAAAGTCAAAGATCAACTTTTGATTAAAATGATTCACATCTTAGCTCCCATTTATCGCGGAGGACGCGTTAAATTTGATGATTTAGCTGCGAAATCAGGTTTGAAAAAGAATTACATTGAAGAACGCCTTGTCTATCTCCTTTCCATCGGTAAATTAGAAGGGCAAATCGATAAAGATAACAATGAAATAGTTCCTTTAACTGGAGAATTAAAGGAAATCTTGAAATTCGAACAAGTCATGAAAGGTGAAATGGATTCTCTAAAAACCGAGTATGAGCGCACGAAACGATTATTTGAGACGAGTTGCCGAAAAAAACAGTTGGATGAGCGCGTAACAGAAGAAATTATTGGTAGAACGCGGGACTTATTATCGAAGAAATATGAAACTGAGGTCGCCATTAATAATCAAATAAAAAATTTACCAGGTCATATCGATATACAAGTCCTTTTACAAAAATGGTATCAGCAAAAATCAGATGTGGAGCAGAATCTCGCGGCAATTAAAGTGAAAATAACAAAGCGAAAACAATTCAAGGAAAAACTTGAACAATATATTAAAAGAATTAGAGATAAGATAAATGAAATTTCGAGTCCTATTGAAATGAAAATTGATTTTGGAGAATTAACAGAAGCTAACAAGCTTTTATTTAAATATATGGGCCAGATCGAACCCGAGTTAAGAAAATGCGATCTCGATTTAAAACTAACGGTCGATAAAGTTTCGGCTGAAGTACCCCGGTTCGATTTAGTCGTGGCGGATTTGATGATTGAATGGTTTCGTGAAAAAATAAAACTCAGAACTGATTTATCTGATTTACTTTCGCGATTAAAAGAAAAAATCAACGATGGATTAATGAAAACCTATAAGCAAGAACTCAATGAATTAACCCGCAATAGTAACGGCATTATAAATAATTTCCTCAATAATTACGAAAAAAATGTCTCATTCTCCATCCAAAAAGGAGAAATCGAATCTTCAATAATGAATTTACGAAGTTTCCGGAAAAAAATAGATAAAACGATTCAAAACTGTCAGCAACAAATAAATGGCTATGTCTATTTTAAGTCAAAATCCTTAAAAACCTTTAAAGATGCTATCACCCCCCTAATAACGCGCTGGGATACCTCAAAACGAGAAATTCTTAAGGGTTTTCAAGAGACCTATTTACAGTTAGAGGACCAACTGCTGATTAAGTTCTTACAAATTCAACAAATAGCCTATGAAACCTCCAAATTAGGAATTGGTACAGTTTCTAAAGAATTAAAGCGATTAAAAATTAAAAAGAATGAATTACGGCAGCGGCTTACTGCCCTAATTGCTGCTGAAAAATTATCCGGAAAGCTAGATTCTGTCACGGATGAATATCTCTTTCCCAGTGACCGAATCAAGGAAGCAAGTCTTGAAAGAGCGCCTGCAATGGTTGTTGCCACCGAGTTAGGCTCTAAATCTTTAAGCAATCGACTGTGGTACAGATTCTCTGACCTTCTCAGAAAATGGTATCCAATCATCGGCTCCTTTGGATCTGTTGGCGGTGCATCTCTAACCGTCTATTCCATGACCGGATTGGTTTTGCCCGCTATTTTAATACCCAGTATTGTATTTCCAGCCCTTTTCTTTTACGTGCTGTATAAGCATTTTCTCCACGAAAAGAAGGAAACCTAAAATAGGAACTCATTTAATAATTCTATTGAAAAACGCCAGATTATCTCTATTTGATTCAGGAATGAGACATGTTCGAAATACTTGCACGAGATGCTGCAGGACGGCTAGGGCGGTTAAAAACTCCGCATGGTCAAATTCTCACGCCCACTATTTTGCCCGTATTTAATCCCAATATACCGCTTATTCCTGCTACCGAATTGGAAATCGAATTTAAAATTCCAATCTTAATCACAAATGCCTATATCATCTACCGTACCCCGAAATTGCGAGAAAAAGCGAGCCAAGGTGTGCATAATTTAATTGGGTTTCATAAAGCTATTATGACCGATTCGGGTGCCTATCAAGCCTGGATCTATAAGAAAGATTTGGATGTCACAAATCGTGATATAATTCAATTTGAAGAAGTTTTAGAACCGGATATAGCCACAATTTTAGATGTTTTTACAGAAACTGATGATTATAATGTAGCTCGTGCGGGGGTTGAAAAAACTATTAAAGCGGCTGAAGAGTGTGTGAAAATACGCGAAAAAGAAAAAATTATGTGGGCCGCTCCAATTCAAGGGGGGCAATTCTTAGATTTATTGGCCTACTGTGCCAAAAAAATGTCAGATCTTGATTTTGCAATTCATCCCTTAGGTACGTTAGCTCCTGCCCTCCAAAGTTATAATTTTAGGCAGGTTGCGGAGACCATTATTATTACAAAACAGAATTTAATTCCTTCTCGCCCTTTGCATGGTTTTTCAATTGGACATCCTATTTTCTTTGCGTTAGCAGTTGCTTTCGGCGCTGATCTTTTTGATTCTTCCGCCTATGCTTTATTTGCTCGCGACAAGCGTTATTTAACGCTTAACGGAACCCTTCGATTCGAGAAGCTTGAAGAATTTCCATGTGTCTGCCCTGTTTGCACCAAATTCACTCCGCAAGAATTAAAAGAACTCCCTAATTCACAAATTGAATATTTAATCGCCAAACATAATCTTTATGTCACCCTCGGTGAGATAAAACAAATTCACGTAGCCATTCGAGAAAATTGGCTCTGGGAACTAGTCCAAGAAAGAATCCGCGCTCATCCTAATCTATTGGATGCCTTTATTTATAATTTATCTAAATATTCGGAGCTTTTTCTGAAATTTGATCCCATATCTAAAAAATCAGGTTTCTTTTATAGTGGATCTGAATCCCTGCTGCGCCCTGAAGTCATACGCTATGAAAAAAAAATCCTTGAAATGTATAATCCCCCCAGTCAAGCAACAATATTATTATTGATTCCAGATTTAGATGTTCGCTTCAGTAATGCACCCCAATTTCAAAAATGGTTCACCTTTATTGATGAACTTTCTTATAGAACGAACATTCATGTTTGTTTCTATTCTCCCATTTTTGGAATCATTCCTGAAGAACTTAAAGATATTTACCCCCTTTCGCAACATGAATATCCTAAAACGTATGATGCGCAACTGAACTCCCATGCGAAGAACATTTTCTTGAAATATCTCCAAAAACATCAAAATCAGTATAAAAAAATTTGGATATATCGTCCTAAAAGATATTTTAACGCGAAAAATCAAGAACAAGACCTAGTTTCCCATCCCATTGATGAGATTCTTGACCCAAAATTTGATATTTTCCATTCCATCGAACATCTTAAAAAAGAGTTGGACTAGTGAATAACAAGGAAGCAGTTTTCCATAATTTTTAAAAATCCTCATTAAAGAATAATCTTAAGATTTAGATTATTGAAAAAAAGGAAGTCTATTTCCCGAATTTTTAAAAATCTACATTGAAAAATCATTTTAAGATTTAGCTTATTGAATGAAATGGAGAATTTAAAATGAGTAGAGCCGCAGAAGGTCGCTTCTTTGGCGAATTTACCAAAATGTTGAATTCCAGGGTAAAAATTCTGACCGATACCAGTATATTTGAGGGTGCACTTCTGGGATATGATAGAGAAACAATGGCTGTTTGTTTGAAAGATGCCACTGATAATCAAGGAACTAATTATAGCAAGATAATCATTTACGGGCGTAACATCCGGGAAGTCATTGAAACGAAAAAAGCTTTCGATTTGAAACGCTTGGCAGAAGACCTTCAAACAATCTTTCCTCGTGGCGAAGTGAAATTAGATACCGAAGCCGATACAATAGTTGTTTTAAACAAAATAAGGGTGACCGAAAAGGGTGTTCAGGGGACTGGACCCTTAGCCGAACGGGTTAAAATGGTTTATGATAAATTCCTAGAAACTATGGAAGCCGCAATTGAGGAAGAGGTAGAAGAGCCGAAAGGAGAACCAGAAGAGTAAGAAGAATACTCCAACTCTTAAAAAGCTTATAAAAAGGTGCCGTTTATGCTTGAATTCACCGGAGTGGTCGAAAAAATCGAGAAAACTCACATAACCAATATGGATTTAATATCCTTCAATCTTCAAAATAATCCTACAAAAATGCAATTAGAAATGGTTACGAGGATAAATCCGTTTAAAGTGCACGATTCCGTTACCATAAATTTTGATACGACCTCTAATTCGAAAGATAACCCAAAACTGATTCTAAGCGGATATCTCTATGCTATCAAGAAAGATCAGGGTATTAACAAGATTTTCATATCTATCGGCGGATTACAATTAACCCTTGAAACATCTGAAGACTATGAAGAATTTAAAACAAAGAAAGATCTAATTATTTCCTTTTTCTAATTATAAATGACTTATTTTTATTTTTTCTTTATTTGAGATCTCTTCTAGGAGGCTTATTATTACATGAAACAACCGAAAAGACCATTTTTGGTATTAAAGGAGGGGAGTAAAAGAACCGAAGGCGAAGATGCTTTACGAGTAAACATAGAAGCTGCTAAGGTCATCGCCGATGTTGTGAAAAGTACGCTCGGTCCACAAGGCATGGATAAAATGTTAGTGGATCGGCTAGGAGGCATTGTCATTACGAATGACGGTGCGACTATTCTAGAAGAAATCGATGTGCGCCATCCCGCGGCTAAAATTATGGTAGAGATAGCAAGAACACAAGATAGCGAAGTGGGAGATGGAACAACCTCCGCTGTCCTTTTAGCCAGTGAATTACTAACGCAAGCAGAAAGTTTGCTCTCCCTTAAAATTCATCCCAATATTATCATCACTGGCTATCAAAAAGCCCTGGCCAAATCTCAGGACCTTCTTCAAAATCTCGCTCTCGAAGTCACATTAACCGACCGCGAAATTTTAACGAAAATAGCCAAAAGCGCCATTAACAGTAAAGTATTGGGACCTATAGAAGATCATCTGGCCGAAATCGCGGTGGAGAGTATTTTAAAAATTCAAGATCAACGAGCAGGTTCCACTCAAGCGGATATTGAAAATATTCAAATTATAAAACATCAGGGCAATAACATTTCGGATACCATGTTAGTTGATGGAATTATTCTCGATAAGGATATTGATCATCCGGAAATGGTTAAGAAAGTTGAGGATGCAAAAATTGCATTGCTCGATTTCCCGCTTGAAATTGAGAAAACCAAAATTGATTCCGAAATTAGAATTACTAATCCGTTCCAAATTAAATCATTTTTGGATGAGGAAGACGAAATTCTTCGAAAAATGGTGAAAAAAATACATGATATTGGTGCAAATGCCGTCATCACCCAAAAAGGCATGACCCTATTAGTGGAGCATCTCCTGGTAAAAAATAAAATTATGGCGATAAAGCAAGTTAAAAAGAAAGAAATGATGAAAATTCGACGTGCTGTAGGCGGTAAGATCGTATCCAGCATTGATGACTTAACGTCTGAAACTTTGGGAAAGGCAGGACGTATTGAAGAAAAAGTCATGGGTACTAAAAAGATGATTTTTATCGAAAATTGTCAAAACCCCAAATCCGTTAGTATTTTGATTCAAGGAAGCATAGAACACCTATTGCATGAAGTTGAGCGAACTCTAATCGACGCCCTGTCGGTGATTGCAGATATTGTGAGAAATCCCAAGTACCTATCAGGAGGCGGAAGTACCGAAATCGAATTAGCCAAGAACCTGCGAGATTACGCACTACAAATTGGTGGTCGAGAGCAACTTGCCATCGAATGTTTTGCAGATGCTCTCGAAATTATTCCCAAAACTCTAGCTCAAAATGCGGGTTATAATTCCATCGATATCCTAGTTGAATTGCGTGCCAAACATAGTTCGCCAAAAAATAAATATTTCGGGATTAATGTTTTTACTGGTAAGACTGTTGACATGCAAGAATTAGGAGTACTAGAGCCGTTACTTGTAAAACTTCAAGCCTTAAAATCAGCTACGGAAGCTGCATCCATGATTTTAAAAATTGACGATGTCGTGGCTGCAAAATTAATCGCTCCTGAAAGACGAGCTGGTGCACCAGGTATTGGAGGCGGACCTCAACCTCACCTTGCTTAAGAAATTCCTAAATAACAATTGCTGCGTTAGTGTAGATAGTTATAATTGCCGCGTTAGTGTAGACCGGTCAATCATGAAGGACTCTCACTCCTCCGACCCGGGTTCAAATCCCGGACGCGGCATCTTTCTTTTCTCTCACCATGTGGAGGTATTTTATCTACGAAAAGTTTAAAACAAAGGATTCTCATTTGAAGGAAAAGAGTCCCCAAGTAAGTAAATTAGAGTTTTTTTCTCGTGTGTAATTTAAAGAAGCAATTTTTTATTGGTGTGGACTTATGCCATTTATTCCAATTATTAGTGGAAAGGTGAATTTTTTTGTCGCATGCACTTAGACAAATAGATCGAATTAAATTTGGGATACTATCCCCAGAGGATATTCGTAAAATGAGTGTGACTCGCATCATTACGGCTGATACGTACGATGAAGACGGCTTGCCGATTGACTCAGGCTTAATGGACGGACGATTGGGAACGATTGAACCAGGACAGCGCTGTAAAACCTGTGGTAATCGCGTGGATAGTTGTCCTGGGCATTTTGGCCATATTGAATTAGCTCGTCCGGTCATTCATGTCGGATTTGCCTCGAAAATTCAGAAGATTTTACGAGCCATTTGTAGAAAATGCAGTCGTTTAATTATTCCGGAGGAAGCATTGGGCGGTTTAGAAGATGAGGAAGATATAGAAATCGAAGTTGAGGCAGAGGGCGAAGAGGAAACGCCAGCGGCAATACCAGAAGCTGAACCAGAAGTGGTCGAAGAAAAACCAGAGGCAGATGAAGAAGTTGCAGATAAGACCGCAGTTCTGACCACCTTAAAAAAGGCACAAAAACTAACCGAATGTCCCTATTGTAATGAGAAACAAGTCAAAATTAAATTAGAGAAACCCACGACCTTCTATGAAAAAACAGAAGCCGGGACGAACCGTTTAAATCCAAGTGAAATACGCGATCGATTTGAACGGATGACCGATGAGGATTGTCGCAAAATAGGAATAAATCCAGAATATGCTCGACCGGAATGGATGATTTTAACAGTGTTACCGGTTCCTCCAGTCTGTGTTCGCCCATCTATCACCTTGGATTCAGGTGTAAGAAGCGAAGACGATATGACTCATAAATTAGTCGATATCATTCGGATTAATCAACGTCTGCGCGAAAATATTGAAGCAGGTGCTCCTCAATTAATTGTTGAAGATCTGTGGGAACTGCTGCAATATCATGTCACCACGTATTTTAATAACGAAGTCAGTGGAATACCCCCGGCTAGACATCGGTCTGGGAGAGCGCTTCGAACTCTAGCGCAGCGTTTAAAAGGAAAAGAAGGGCGCTTTCGGAGCAACTTATCAGGAAAGAGAGTTGATTTCTCAGCAAGAACTGTAATTTCCCCAGATCCTAATCTCAGTATTAACCAAGTTGGTGTTCCTATTGTTATTGCCAAAATCTTGACTATTCCTGAAAGGTTAACCGAATGGAACATCGATAAAATGAAAAAGCTGATCATCACTGGTCCTGAAGATCATCCCGGTGCCAATTATGTCATTAGAGCCGATGGGCGACGGATAGATCTACGATTTGTAAAAAATCGGGAAGCGGTTGCGGACACACTAGAACCCGGGTTCATTATTGAGCGGCATTTAGATGAGGGTGACATTGTGCTTTTCAATCGACAACCTTCATTACACAGACTCTCTATTATGGCGCATGAAGTGATCGTAATGCCGTACAAGACTTTTCGGCTCAGCTTGTGCGTCTGCCCTCCGTACAATGCGGATTTTGATGGCGATGAAATGAATCTTCACGTGCCTCAGAGTGAAGAGGCACAAGCTGAAGCGCGGATTTTAATGCGGGTTCAAGAACAAATTCTCACGCCACGCTATGGCGGACCAATTATCGGTGGAATTCAAGATTACCTTTCCGGAGCCTATCTTCTTACGAGAAAATCTTCTCTCTATACCAGAGAAGATATAAGCAATCTATTAATGGCCGCGGGCTATATCGATGATCATTCCCGCGGACGAT